>CAMNCZ010000066.1 GCA_946534775.1 uncultured Eubacteriaceae bacterium | reverse complement strand
TTATCGGTGACAATAAAGTGACCTTTATAAAGATGGATATTGAGGGTTCCGAATTAAAAGCACTTAAAGGCGCCGAAAAGACGATTCTCCGCGACAAGCCCAAACTTGCTGTCTGCGTATATCATAAGTCGGAAAACCTTATCACGATACCGCAGTATATATTATCTCTTTACCCAAATTATAAATTATATCTCAGAAGCTACTCTGCTTCGGGTGTAGAGACCATACTTTATGCAATACCTTAAAAAAGACCCGAAACATAAGTTTCGGGCCATTTTTTATGTATTTGGTTTTATTATCTCTGAACTCGACCCGAACCGTCGCAGTTTTCAACTTCTGCTCTTGTAACAAGGTTAAAGTCGCCGGGGATAGTGTGCTTCAATGCAGAAGCAGCTACAGCAAAGTTAAGTGCGTCTTCCTTGCTCTTGCCGTCCATAAGACCGCAGATAAGACCGCCTGCAAATGAGTCGCCGCCGCCAACACGGTCAACGATAGGCATAATGTCAAATCTGTTTGAACGATAGAAGTCTCTTGTTGCGCCGTCCATAATGCATGCAGACCAACCATTGTGAGAAGCCGAGAAGGACTCTCTTAATGAAGAGATAACATACTTAAAGCCGAACTTGTCGCACATCTGATTGAAGATGTCCTTGTAACCTTCCATTTCAAGCTCGCCGCTTGTAACGTCGGTATTGCCTGGCTTGAAGCCAAGAACTTTCTCTGCGTCTTCTTCGTTGCCGATGCAAACATCAACATACTGCATAAGGTTTGTCATAACCTTCTGAGCCTTTTCGCTTGACCATAATTTCTTACGGAAGTTAAGGTCACAGGAAACTGTAACGCCCTTAGCCTTAGCAGCTTTACAAGCAACCTCGGTAACTTCTGCCGCAAGGTCCGAAACAGCAGGTGTGATACCTGTAAAGTGGAACCAGTCAGCGCCTTCAAAAATAGCGTCAAAGTCAAACTTATCAGCAGTTGCGGTAGCAATTGAAGAATTTGCTCTATCATAAACTACGTTTGATGCTCTCATAGATGCACCTGTTTCAAGGTAGTAAATACCAAGACGATCGCCTGTCTTAGCGATATGCTTTGTTTCAACGCCATACTTTCTTAAAGCAGCAATAGCGCATTCGCCAATAGGGTTATTAGGTACAGCCGTTACAAACTCAGCCTCGTGACCGTAGTTTGCAAGAGAAACAGCTACGTTAGCTTCGCCGCCGCCATAGTTGATGTCGAATTCTGTTGCCTGAATAAATCTTTCATTGCCGGGTGTAGATAATCTTAACATAATCTCGCCCATTGTTACAATTTTGCCCATTGGAAAATTCCTCCTTAGAATAAATTTGTTAATCCACAGCCAAGCTGCGTTTAACTCTATGAAATAATTATAGCATACCCGCCAAAATTTTTCAACACTATATTTCAAAAATTTAACACTTTTTTTACAGGAATATTTCAGCATAAAACATAAAATCGCTAAAGCCCTTTACAAAATACACGTTTCGTGTTAAAATAAGTATGATATTAAATGTAAAGGGTGCATTTATATGACCGAATTTAAAGACAATCTTAAAAAATTGCGGCTTCAGGCGGGGCTTACACAGGGCGAACTTGCGCATAAACTCGGTACATCGCAAAGCCGCATAGGTATGTACGAGTCGGGGCAGCGCCAGCCTAATTTTGAAATGCTGGATAAACTTGCCGACTTTTTCAAGACCGATATGAACTATCTTATAACGGGCAGTCACGAAAACAACCTCGGGCAATTTGACAACATCATCCCGATAAAGCGCAGGAAGATACCGATTTTGGGCGAGATAGCCTGCGGCGAACCGATATTTGCCGAAGAGACTTATGAAATGCTGGACACGGGAGAAGAAGGTTTTGATTTTTGTCTCAGGTGTACGGGCGACAGTATGATAAACGCCAATATAAAAGACGGCGATATGGTTTTTATCCACCGTCAGGATATGGTGGAAAACGGTGAAATAGCGGCTGTTATCATAGAAAATGATGTAACGCTTAAACGTGTTTCTTACTATCCCGAAAAAAACACATTGATACTTAAACCCGAAAACCCCAAATATACCGACCTTGTATACGTCGGCAGCGAACTTGACTCGATACATATACTTGGCAAAGCCGTTGCCGTACAAAGCAAGCTTTAATAAAAAATTAAGACTATAAAATAAGGAAAAACTATGCTGAAAAAATTTTTAATAATACCTACATTGATACTTTCACTTTCGCTTACGGGCTGTTTCAACAAAAACCTTACAAAGGAAAAGGCCGAGGAACTTGTTGTGGAGTTTCTTGAAGATTTCCGTGACGGCAACTACCCCGCAATGTACGAGCTGACACACGACAAATACAAGTATTTCAACGGTATCTACTCTTCGGAAGTGCCCTCAAACAGCTATATGTTCAACGCTTTCAGCCGCAATCTCTATTACGAGGTACAGGATGTTTCGCTTGTAAAGGGTGAGGCCGTTGTAAAGGTGCACACCGATAATATAGATGCGGAAAAGGTGCTTAACAGAATAACCGCCACTTATATACAGGCCTGTATGGATGATACAGAAAATAATCTTGACAAAGACGAGCTGCTGCTGGAAACAACAAAATTTTGTTTTGATTCCCACGATAACGAACGTGTTGAACACGACACCGTATTCAACCTTATAAAGCAAGACGGGAAATGGGCTATAGAAAGCAATATAATGATATATGACGATATAACGGGCGGTTATATGACATACTACTATAAAAATGTGGTAATGAAAGACCTTACCGACGAAATGCAAAATAAATAAAAGGTGATATTATGTTTGAAAATATAGATAAAGCTTACGAATATATAAGGACTGTAACGGATTTTAAACCCGAGATCGCCGTAACACTCGGCAGCGGCCTTGGCGATGTTGCCGATGAGATAGAGGAAGTATGCGCCATAAATTACCGCGATATACCGGGGTTTCCCGTTTCTACGGTGGCAGGACACCGCGGCAGATTTTTCTTTTGCAGGATAAACGGCAAAAACGCAGCCTTTATGCAGGGCCGCGTGCATTATTACGAGGGATATCCCATTAAGGAGACAGTACTGCCGCTGAGAGTTCTTCACAAAATGGGCTGTAAAACTTTAATGCTGACAAATGCCGCAGGCGGGGTCAATTTTAATTTCAGTGCAGGCGATCTTATGCTTATACGCGACCATATCTCCTGTTTTGTGCCCTCCCCGCTTATCGGCGAAAACTATCCCGAAGGTACACGTTTCCCCGATATGAGCAATGTTTACGACACCAAACTTTGCGATATGATACGCAGCACCGCCGCAGAACTTGGCATAAGCCTGAAAGAGGGCGTATATATGCAGCTTTCGGGCCCCAATTACGAGACCCCCGCAGAGGTGCGGATGTGCCGTCTTTTAGGTGCCGATGCCGTCGGTATGAGTACCGCCTGCGAGGCTATGGCAGCCGTTCACTGCGGTATGAAAGGCTGCGGGGCATCCTGCATAACACATCTTGCGGCAGGTATGAGCATAAAACCGCTTTCGCACGATGAGGTAAAGGAAATTGCCGATATTAAAGCACCGCAGATAAAAAGACTTATACTGGAATGTATCAAAAAATTTTAAAACAATTTTAAAACAATTTGCAAACAAAAAAGGCTTCCCGCGCGGAGAAGCCTTTTTTTTATTGATATCAGTCGCAAACTTTTGTGATCCAGCCCATATCATCGGGTATCTTGCCCCACTGTATGCCTGTTAATGTATCGTAAAGTCTCTGTGTAAGTTCGCCTGTCTTAAAGTCGTTGATAACAGCTACATCATTTTCATAGCGAAGTTCGCCTACGGGCGAGATAACTGCTGCCGTACCCGTACCGAATACTTCCTCAAGCTTGCCTTCCTTTGATGCTTTCATAATGTCAACAATGGGCAGTCTTTCTTCTGAAACGGTATAGCCCCACTTCTTTAAAAGTTCGATACAGGACATTCTTGTAACACCGGGAAGAACGGTACCTACCGTAGGTGCTGTGTAGATAGTGCCGTCGATCTTGAAAAAGCAGTTCATAGAGCCGACTTCCTCAACATACTTTCTTTCAACACCGTCAAGCCAAAGTACCTGAGAATAGCCAAGGTCGTGAGCCTTTACCTGGGATGCAAGCGATGCCGCATAGTTGCCGCCGCACTTTGTAAAGCCCGTACCGCCCGGAGTTGCACGAACATACTCGTCTTCAACAAATATCTTAACGGGGTTCATACCCTCTTCATAATAAGCACCAACGGGTGAAGCAATTATCATAAATAAATAGCTGTTTGCGGGACGAACACCAAGGTGAGGTTCCGTAGAGATGATGAAAGGTCTTAAATATAAAGATGTATCGGGTTCGGAAGGTACCCAATCCTTTTCCGTTTCAACAAGAGCCTTTACTGCCTGAACAAAGTCCTCTACCTCAAGTGAGGGAAGGCACATACGCTTGTTTGTGTTTATCATTCTCTGAGCGTTCTTTTCGGGACGGAAAAGCTGTATGCCGCCCTGAGGATTGCGATAAGCCTTTAAGCCCTCGAATGATTCCTGAGCATAGTGCAAAACCATAGCCGCAGGATCGAGAGAAATAGGTGCATAAGGCACTATACGCGCATCGTGCCAGCCTGTACCCTCGGTATAGTCCATCATAAACATATGGTCTGTGTAGTACTTACCAAAGGAAAGGTTCTTCTGATCGGGCTTTGCCTTAGGTGTCTTTGTCAGTTCATACTTGATATTCAACATTAAAAGTTCCTTCTTTCTTTTTCATAAGTTCGGTTAAGAATAGTATAAAACTTTTTACATATAAATTCAACTGTTTTTTGAAAATTTTTTCAATTTTTTGAAAGTTTTGCTATACGAAATTTCAAATTTGTTTACAGCAGAATACAGATAAGCCCTCCGTTGCCCTCGTTGATTATTTTTTCAACCGTGCCGCGCAGCTTTTCACGGGCATCATCGGGCAGACGGGTAAGTTTCATTCTTAAATCGTCCTCTATAAGTTCACCGACGCTTTTGCCGAAAATTTTATAATCCATATATTCCTCGGCATTTGACAGATAATCGGCAAGGTCCCTGCTTTGGCTTTCACTGCCCACAACAGGCGCTACCGTTGTTTCTATGCCCGTTTTTATAAGGTGGATAACAGGTGCCTGCGCTTTGATGCTTATGCCGTAGCCGCTGCCCTGTTTCACTACCTCGGGCTTGCCTGCACTTATGGAATCCAGTGTAGGGGTAACAACACCGTAGCCCTTTAAATTTACCTGTTCCAGCGCATCTTTCATTATATCGTAGGCTTTTTTGGCCTCGGTCAGTTCTTTCAGGGTGGATATAAGGCGATATTCGTCGGTTATGTCACTGCCCGTGGTTTCCGAAAGGACTTTATAAAACAAATTTTCCTCGGGCGCAAGTTCAATTTCTCCCGTACCCGTGCCCAAATCGAGATTTTGCAGGTATACCCTTGAAATAAAGTCATTTTTGAACTTTTCGGCATTTTCCTTTACCTGATATAAAAAGTCCATATCGGCAGTAACTTTTTTGATATTGGCTATTATCCCGTCTTTCAGCCAATGTTCCGTTGACAGCGCCTCTACCCATTTAGGCAGTTTTATATGCAGTTCCGACATCGGGAACTCATAAAGCAGGGTCTCCAGTATTTTTGATATATCCTCCTCTTTAAGCTGCAAACAGTTCATCGGTATAACGGGGACTTTGTATTTTTGAGAAAGTTCCTCTGCAAGCGCCTGTGTTTCGGGTGAATACGGTGTATTTGAATTTAATACCACCACAAAGGGTTTACCCATCTCCTTTAACTCGCGGATGACCCGTTCTTCGGCCAGGATATAATTTTCCCGTTCTATATCCGAGAAACTTCCGTCGGTCGTGATAACGACACCTACCGTGGAATGTTTGGTTATCACCTTGTTTGTGCCCATTTCCGCAGCCTGTTCAAAAGGCAGTTTTTCATCCGACCACGGGGTAGATACCATACGCGGCATATCGCCGTCAAGATGGCCGTTTGCACCGTTTACAAGATAGCCCACGCAGTCGATAAGCCGTACATTGCAGCTCATATCGTCCGCAATTTTTATCTGCACACCCTCGCCCGGGACAAATTTCGGCTCTGTAGTCATTATTGTCCTGCCCTGTGCGCTTTGCGGCAGCTCGTCCTCTGTACGCTGTCTGTCGTAGCTGTCCTGTATCTGCGGCAGCACCGCCATATCCATAAACCTGCGTATAAATGTGGACTTGCCCGTTCTTACAGGCCCCACCACCCCAATATAGATATCTCCTTTTGTGCGTGCCGCTATGTCTTTGTATATGCTGTAGTCCATGTTCCATCCTCCGTTTTATGTAATTTCAGATAGAACATTATATTCCGTGCATCACCTAAATACGAAAAAAAGAGGGTGGCGCTTAATGCGACACCCTCAAATGATAATTATAGTTTTTATACCGCTATTT
>CAMNCZ010000065.1 GCA_946534775.1 uncultured Eubacteriaceae bacterium | reverse complement strand
GACCTTGATCTCGTCGTCAGATGTTTCCTCAACTACCGGTGTCGGCTGTTCAACTGCTTTATTCTTCTTGTTTTTCTTATTTTTCTTATTGTTTTTGTTTTCGTTTACCGCAGGTGCAGGCTGCTGCTTTTTACCTGCCTGCTTTCCGCTTTCTTCTCTGTCGAATTTATCCTGCTTATCGAATTTTTCACGGTTTTCACGCTTTTCGCGTTTATCCTGCTTTCTGTTTTCCTCGGGCTTGGCGATATCAACGTTCTTCTTCTCGGAGGAACGTCTGTTGTCTCTTCTCTCACCCGACTGCTGTTTATCGCGCGAAGGTCTTTCACCGCGTTCGGCGCTGTCCTTATGTTCAAAATTCTTTTTTTCCTGTCTGTTTTTATTTTCGGCAGGCTTTTTGTCCTTTGCGGCAAGATCCTTGTTTTTGTTTTCGGCAGGTTTTTCTGTCTTTTTAGCCTGTTCTTTGGTGTGTTCCGTTTTGGGCTTTTTGGGCTTTGCCTGCTGTTCTGCGGCAGGAGTTTTTACGGGCGCTTTGCTTTTACCGTAAATACCTCTTAAAACCTTGACTGTTTCATCATCCACACCGCTCATGTGGTTTTTAACATCCACATCAAGTTCTATAAGTTTTTCAAGTAATTCTCTGTTGGTAATATTAAATTCTTTTGCCAATTCGTGTACACGCAATTTTGACAAATCAACCACCCTTTCTCTCATTAAAAAGTTCTGCGGCAGAGAGTTATTGAAAAAAACTTGATATCAGCTGTTATCACTTATAAGCCGATTGATGTTATCCGCAAAGCTTTGGTTATTTATCACCGCAAAAACACTGCGGTTAAACTCGCCTATAGCTGCGCTCAATTTCTCTTTGCTGCCGTAAACTACTGCATTTACATTATAATATTCAGCTTTATTTAAAAATTTTTTCTTTGTGTTTTCCGATGCATCTTGTGCCAAAACGATAAGGAGTATCTTTTTTTCTTTTGAATTTTCTTTGAGCGCAAGTTCGACCGCTTGTTCGCCCGATATCATACACCCCGCACGCCTGCACAAGGAAAACATAGATGCTGTCTGCCTATTCATCTGCACTGCTTTCAAGCTCCCTTTGAAGCTGCTCATATACTTCCTTGGGTACCGCACATTTGAACGATCTTTCAAGGCCCTTGGATTTTTGCGCCTTTAAAAGACATTCCTTATTCGGACAGATATAAGCACCTCGGCCCGACATTTTGCCCGTAAGGTCAAGTGCAAATTCGCCCGCATCATTTCTGACTATGCGTATAAGCTCTTTTTTGCTTTTCATTTCCTGACAGCCCGTGCATTTTCTTAAAGGTATCTTTCTTTTTATCATAATACCTTAATTCTCCTCGTTTTCAGCCGTTTCTTCATCTGCTTTTTCCGAAACGGTATCTTCGGAAATATCTTCGGAAATGTCCTCAGAAATATTCTCCGAAACATCTTCCGAAACATTTTCTGCGATATCATCGGTATCCTCGTCGATATCTTCATCTTCCTGCACTTGTTCGCTTAAAAGCGCAGCCTGGGACTGTGCCTTTATATCTACCTTCCAGCCCGTAAGCTTAGCGGCAAGACGTACATTCTGACCTTCCTTGCCTATAGCAAGCGAAAGCTGATCGTCGGGCACTATAACTCTTGCGGAATGTTCCTCTTCATTAAGTATCTCTACCGAGATAACATCGGCGGGGTTAAGCGCGGAAGCAATAAATTTCTTAGGGTCTTCACTCCAGGGAACAATATCTATTTTTTCGCCTTTAAGTTCGTCAACAACAGCATTTACACGGGTACCGTTTTTGCCGACACAAGCACCGACGGGATCAACGGATTCGTTTTGCGAGTAAACTGCCATTTTAGAACGCGAACCCGCCTCTCTTGCAATACTCTTTATCTCTACCGTACCGTCCTTTACCTCGGGCATTTCAAGTTCAAAAAGTCGCTTTACAAGTTCGTAATGTGTTCTTGAAACGGTTATCTGCGGACCCTTTGTTGTCTGACGGACTTCCATAATATAAACCTTTATTCTGTCCTCAAATTTATAGGTCTCACCGGGTATCTGTTCATTAAACGGAAGAATAGCCTCATACTTTCCGAGCGAAACGATAACATTTCTTCTTTCCGTGCGCTGTACAATGGCGGTATCTATCTCGCGTTCTTTTTCAATAAATTCGTTGTATATTTTTTCTCTTTCGGCCTCACGAATTTTCTGTACAACAACCTGTTTAGCTGTCTGTGCGGAAATACGGCCAAAGTTTTTCGGTGTTATCTCAAAATCAATAAAATCACCTATCTCATAACGAGGATCGATCTGCTTTGCATCCTCAACAGCTATTTCCAGGAAACCGTCGTATTCGTCTTCAACTACTTCCTTACGCGCATATACCTTTATATCACCCGTTTCTCTGTTTATATCAACGTGGATATTATCGGAAGTGCCGTAGTTTTTTTTGCAGGCAAATACCAAAGATGCTTCTATTGCCTCAAAAACGACCTCCTTGTCGATACCTTTTTCCTTTTCTATCAGGTCCAGAGCCTTAATTAATTCTCGGCTGTCCATTTTGTTTTTATCCTCCTTAAAAACTTATTTAATTTTATTTGATATATCTTTCAGAATTTAACGGCAAGACGTGTTGACGCAACATCCTTTTTATCAAAAGAAAGTTCGGTGTCATTGTTTTTTATCACAACTTTTCCGTCAATAAGCCCGATCAACGTGCCTTCAAACAGTTTTTCGCCGTCTACGGCTTTAAAAAGCTTGACCTCGACATCTCTGTCCTTATATTTAATATACTCGTGATCGCGTTTGAGTATTCTGTCTATACCCGGCGAACTTACCTCAAGTATATAGGCTTTATCGGTTATATCCTCGGGCAGTTTTTCATCAAGTGCCCTGCTGACCAGTTCGCATTCGTCGATGGAAACGCCGCCTTCTTTGTCGATATAAAGCCTTAAATAGTATCCCGAACCTTCCTTTACAAACTCGCAGTCAACAAATTCCAGTCCGTTTTTTTCAAGTATGGGCATAGCCGCATTTTCAGTAAAGGCAACTATTTCCTTTGCCTGCACAAAACCACCTCGTATTCTGTATTTTTCCAATCATAAAAGAAGAGCGGGTATTTAACCCACTCTCTCAAAACTTCGTCAACTATTGTTATTATATCATACAACAAATACAATTTCAAGTACTTTTTCAATAAATTTCCGTTTTTTTCAATAAATATTTTGTAATTATTTTGTACCGAAAATCCTGTCGCCTGCATCGCCAAGACCGGGTACTATATAAGCGTTTTCGTTGAGACATTCGTCAACGTTGCCGACATATATCTCAATATCGGGGTGAGCATCGTGCAGTGCTTTAAGGCCCTCCGGTGCTGCAATAATGCACATAAACTTGATATGTTTGCATCCCTGCTGCTTTAAATAATCCACTGCGGCAATTGCCGAGCCGCCCGTTGCAAGCATAGGGTCCGGAAGAATGACAAGCCTTTCGTCGATATTTTCGGGCAGTTTGCAGAAATATTCGTGAGGTTCGTGCGTTACCTCATCACGGTAAAGGCCGATATGCCCTATCTTGGCCGTGGGCACAAGCGCAAGTATGCCGTGTACCATACCGAGACCCGCACGAAGTATCGGCACTACCGCAAGTTTCTTACCCGCGATTATCGGTACATCGGCCTCGGTAATGGGCGTTTCCACATTTACAAGTTGGGTAGGCAAATCACGGAGAGCCTCATAACCCATAAGCATAGCGATCTCTTCAACAAGTATACGGAAAAACATAGTTCCCGTGTTCTTGTCGCGCAGCATAGATATTTTATGCTTTAAAAGAGGATGATCCAATACAGTTACATTTTCCATAAAATATACCTTCTTTCATTAAATTGCTTTAAAAGATTGCTTTAAAAAATTGCTTTTCATCTGTTTCCTTTTTTATAAAAACAGCCTTTTCGATTGCCAAAAACGAAAAGGCTCAAAATTGTTCTCTGTATTTTGACTCAAATAATACGATATAGACGTTTTATCGATGCATTGTTATGTACAAAATACTCTCACATATATTTTTTGGTAAACTCCTCTACGGGGATAGGTTTTGAATAATAATATCCCTGCAAACTGCCGATACGGTATTTACGCAGGAAATTACGCATATCTATCGTTTCTACGCCCTCCACACAAACTTCTGCCGAAAATGCCTGCGCAAGTTCCGAAATAAACTGTACGGTATTCTGGTCGGAAACACTCTTTTCAACGTTTTTAACGTACTCTCTGTCGATTTTGATTATATCTACCGGCAGTTCTCTCAAAACGCCAAGCGAAGCAAAGCCCGTTCCAAAATCGTCAAGAGCTATTTTTATACCGCGTTCCCTGCATATTTCAAACATACTTTTCAGCACATCCATATCAAGCAAACGACAGCGTTCGGTTATTTCAAGACATAAATTTTTAGCGGGATAACCCGTTTCTTCAAGCAGCTTAAAAAGTTCCGATACAAAATTTCGCTTTTCAAGCTGTGCATACGACAAGTTCACGTTCATAAGAAAATCGGGATATTTTTCGATAAATATCTTTCCGTCTTCCATTGCCTGTTTAAGTATCCATCTGCCGAGTTCGGGGAAAATAGTATCCTGTTCAAGCACGGGTATAAACTGTATCGGCGGCACAGTGCCGTATTTATCGTTTTTCCAGCGTATAAGCGCCTCCATACCCTTTAACTCGTCCGTTTCGGCATTTATTATCGGCTGATAGCAAAGAAAGAAACCGCTGCAGTCTTCTGCTATGCTGTTTCTGATAACATTTATTTTTTCAACAAATGTACGGCTGTCTTTGCTTAATTCATCTTCAAACATAACAAGCTCGCCGATATGTTTGTTTTTTGACTCATAATAAGCATATTTAAGACAGGAATACAAGGTATCACTTGTTATGTCAAAGTTGTCAAGATAAACCACACCGCCGTTCAGCGAAAGACTCACACGCTGACCGTCAACAAAATAATTATGTATTACACTTTCTTTCAGTTCATCATAAATACCTTTGATATCATTTTTCGATATACTTCTTGACACCAGCACAAATTTTGTGCCGTCCATTCTGTATACAAGGCCCGAGTTTGCAAATTTTTTTCTGAGCATATCTCCCAATTTCGACAAAACATCGTTACCGAACGAAAAACCGTAAAGATCGTTTATATTGGAAAAATTGCTTAACCCTATCATTAAAAGCAGTGATTTTTCGCGTTTCCATAAAAGGGTATTGATATCTTCAAGAAAACCGTAAAGGTTTCTTAAACCCGTTATGTTGTCAACATAGCTTAAAATGCCGTGGTTTTTTATAGAACCGGCAAAGTAATCGGGTATACCGTCAATATCTTTTATAACAACACCGCGGCAGGTACAGACACAGTAATTTCCGTCGCGTGTCTTAGCGCGGTACTGCATATCGTGTCCTTCATTATTTCCCGCAAAAATATCCTCTATACTTTTTTCGTAGCTGTCTCTGTCCTCGGGGTGTATATGTTCAGCCCATATATCGCCCGCTCCCTTCATATATTCGTCGGGAAGATCAAAATAATCTACCGCGTTTTTTGACCAACGCGATATATCATATTTCATATCACAAAGGTAGACATAGTTGCCTTCGGCAACAATAGAAAAGGCATCAAAAAGTTTATCGAGCTTAACACGCCTTACTTCGTCCATAATGTCCACTCCTTTCGTACAAGTCGAACATTCTTATATTTATATTGTACAACACGCCGAAATTTTTGTCAATATTTTTTGTTCGATTTTACAATTTAAACATTAATCTTCCGAAACAATAACTGACAAAATACCTTTTTTTATTGTTATTTTTGCAAAGTTTTTATCAATTTTATTACTTACGCAAAGTGAAGTACCCTTGTTAAGTGTATAATTTTCAAGCGGATATTCAAATCCCGTGAGTGTTATACCCTCCACACTTTGCGTTATCGGCAGCAAAGAAACATATTTACCCTCGTTTTCAAGGCAAAGCGAACGGTTTTTATCTATCAGTTCTATCCTGTTTGTTCTATTTATAAGCCGTGCGTTTATACCGCGTTCAAGGCATTTAAGCAAAAGTTGTATATTGCACAGCGTGTGATCGAGCCTTGTCCCGCTTAAAGCACCCGTTATTGTTATATCCTCCGCTCCGAGTTCAAAAGCAAGTTCCATACCAAGTTCTATATCCGTCATATCTTTTTTTGTCGGATATACGGTTTTCGGGATATCTTTGAAATATTCAAGGCTTTTTTCGGAAACGGAATCAAAATCACCCAATATCTTATCGGGTCTTATTCCGTTTGCCGCACAGTGGTCAAGCCCTCCGTCACAGGCGATAACAAGCCTTTGCGACAGATCGTCGGGTGCCTTAAAATCCCCGCTTCCTATTATAAGTACTTTCATAAAAATTTCCTTTGAGTTAATGATATTCGTATTCCGCAGAAATAAATTTCTGCTACATACTCATAACCAACG
>CAMNCZ010000064.1 GCA_946534775.1 uncultured Eubacteriaceae bacterium | reverse complement strand
CGCTAAAGCTAAATTTTATTTTTCCTTTTTGAATTAATCAGTGTTTCCTTAGGCGCCGTATCAAAACGTTGATATAAAATACCAAAAACAAGTTTACCACAAACCGTATCAATATTCAATGGTAAATGACGGATTTAAAAAAATTTTTATATCTCCGCCGCCATATCCGCACCGAAAAGGTATAAAAGCTTTTGTTTTACCTTTTTGCCCGTGCTTCGCTCTATGGCTTTTGCGTACAGGTCAAGCTGTATTTTGTATCTTTTGAGTATCGGTATTATATCGCCGTTTTCTATGCGGTCTGTCTTGTAGTCCAAAAGGACTATGCCGTCATCTTCTTCAAAAAACAGGTCGATAATGCCGTCTATATGTATAAGGTCATTATCTGTTTTGTAGCTTTCTTCACCGTATATCTCGTATGGCGTAAGGCCCAGTGTAAAAGCAGTTTCGCGGTAAACGGCGGGAGAGGCCGCTATCCTTTTGCAGATATCACTTTTAAGAAAGGCGTGTATTTTTTTGTCGTTTATAAGTGATGCCTCATCATCGGTAAGAATACCGCGGTCAATAAGTTTTTGCTTGTATTCTTTTATCTGTTTGTAAGTTTTTATTTTAAAATCTATATGTTCCATAAAACCGTGGTACAGTGTACCCCTTGATGCGCCCGTAACTACGGCACTTGCGGCAAGGTCGGGTTTTTCGTATTCTCCCGTGTAAGCGGCGGAAGCATCAAGTTGTTCTGCCTGCTCGTAATATCGCTGTTTTATCTCGGATATGGAAACTTTGCTTGGCAGATTTGCCGTCTGCGTAAACGGATATATCCAATCCAGTATATTGGCTGCATTTTTGGCATCAGCCTTGACGTTGTCCAGCTTTTCAAAAAGTGTTTCAAGGTCTGTCGGGGCAGCTTCCTCCGTGTTGAAATCTTTTACAAGGTCGAAAAAGTTATCCTTATCATACAAACAGAGATCGCAGTCGAAATTTTGGTTGTTGATAAAGGCGTTATAATACAGTTCGTTATTTTGCAAATGCAGTGAGGGCTGACGGTTGCTGCGCGCAAGGCAGGTAACGAGCCATTCCATATAATACGAAGCATTTTGCATAAAGCCCGTGGGCAGTGAACGGTCGGGATAGGTGATATAACTCATTGCGCGTTCAAGTACCTTTGAGCCGACACTTGCACCTACCATAAACAGTTTTTCTTTGGCGCGTGTCATTGCAACATAAAGTATGCGCAGTGCCTCGTGCAGTTCGCCTATTTCCTTAAACCGCGCTATACAGGTGTTTGTAAGCGTGTTTGATATAGTGCGGCGTTCGGGGTCTATCAGTTTAAGGCCTATGCCCATTTCCTGGCTGAGGGCAATGTTTTTGTTTTTGCGAACTTCTGCCTCGGTCTTTTTTTTGAGACCGCCGCTGTTGTGTTTGAACCTTGAACACATCTGCGGCAGAAAAACTATCGGAAATTCAAGCCCTTTGCTTTGGTGCATAGTCATTACCGAAACACTGTTTGTTTCGGCCTCGGGTACGGTATTTTTGGAAACGCCCGTTTGCGTGAGTGCATCAAGATGTGCAATAAAGGCATAAAGGCCGCCGCCCTCGGTCTTGTCAAATTCAAGCGCTATATCGAGCAGACTGTCAAGATTTTGCTGCCGCTGTGCGCCGTTTGAAAGCAGGCCCGCATAGTTATAAATGCCCGTTTTCAAATATATTTTTTCTATAAGTTCACTCATTGGGGTAAGCCGCAGTGCAAGCTGTGAAAAATATTTAAGGTCGTCTGTAAAACGTCCGAGTTTGCGTGAAAGTTCGTTATCGTGGTTTTTGGCATATTCGCACACACTTTCGTAAAGATACTTGTTTTCGCGGCTGCTCAAATCTACCAATTCATTTGGTGAAATGTTGTAAACGGGGCTGAAAAGCATTGTCAGCAGGTGGATATCCTGAAGCGGATTGTCGGCCGCTTTTAAAAACGATACCATCATAGAAACTTCAAGTGCATCAAAAAGCGATATTTTTCTTTCGCTTATAACGGGAATACCGCTTGCCGCAAGTATATCCGAAAAAACGGGTATAGGCGTGCGTGTCCTGAAAAGTATAACTATATCTTTTGGCTCGGCGGGACGCTTGACGCCGCTTTTTGGGTCTTCGACCATAAAACCGCCGTCAAGCAGCTTTTTTATACGGTCGGCAACATAAACAGCCTCGCAGGCGGAAGAAGTGGTCTCCGTATTGGGTATCTTTTCAAAACGTTCGTCTTTGGCAAGTCCCGTGGTATTTATAAGGGCTATTTCCACCGCGCCGCTTTTTCTGTCGATAGGGCTGTAATTTGCACCGCAGTGCAGGGCCGTATCCTCATTGTAATCCACATCACCGAAATCGTCGGTCATAAGCTGATAAAAAAAGAAGTTTGTTGTATCAAGTATATTTTCGCGTGAACGGAAGTTTTTGTTAAGCTGTATAAGGCACTGCGACGGGTCATCGCCGCCGAACTCGCGGTATTTTTGGGCAAATATTTCGGGATTGGCCTTGCGGAATTTATAAATGCTTTGCTTTATATCGCCTACCATAAAACGGTTCGGCCTGCCGATAGACTTACCCGAAACGGCTTCTATTGCCGTATCCTGTAAAAAGCTGCAATCCTGATATTCGTCAACAATAACCTCTTTGAATCGTTTTTGATAGCTTTGTGCGGCAGGTGTGGGCAGACCGTTTTCATCGACCAGTATATCAAGCGCAAAATGTGATATATCATCAAATTCGGCAAGTCGTCTTTCTTTTTTCTTGGCGGAATACAGCGCCGTAAATTCCGAGACCATAGCTGTGAGTGCGTTTACCGTGGGCCGCAGTGCAATGATGTTTTCACGCCAGTTATCAAGCGGCAGAGAATCAAGCATAGATTTAACGGCTTTAAGCGAAACACGGGCAGCATCATACATAGATATCACGAGCGGGGCATCGTCACCGAGAGCCTTTACCGCGGTGCGCGTAAGGTTTTTGGGATCGGTGTTGTGCAGATACTCACGCAGGCTTAAAATGTCGTTATCGACATATTTATCGATAAAATCGGCAATGGCAAAAAAATCGGTCACAAGCGGTACGGAGATGCCGTCGCAAAGCTTGTAGGCACGGTCGATAAGTTCGCGCATCTGCGCCGAATTTGTTTTTATAAAGTCTATTATAAATTTGCCCCAGATAGTGTCGGAAAGCGGAGTGGTGCGGTCGATATCAAAGCGTTTTGCACTTTCTTCAAGCCATCTTTGAGGATAGGGCATTGAAACGGCCTCTCCGTAGACTTCAAGTATAAGGTCTTTAAGCGGTTTGTCGTCGGTCCGCGGGCAGAAACGTTCTATAAGCGCAAAAAAATCCTCGTTTTTTTCCGCGTACTTTGCCTTGAAAAGTTCGTCAAGTGTTTCAAGCTGTAAACGCAAAACCTCTCCTTCGGTAATTATGCGATAATTCGGGTCTGCGTCTATAAGATGGCAGTTTTGCTTTACAACACTGCCGATAAATGAGTCTATAGTGGAAATATTGGATTTTCTGAGCCTTTTAAGCTGTTCCGACATTTTTGTGTCATCGGGCTGCTTTTCGATATGTTCGGCGATACGGTTATATATTTTTTCGCGCATTTCCGCCGCCGCAGCCTCGGTAAAGGTAAGGCAGAGAAAATCGTCTATATTTGCCGTGCCGTCGGCTATCTCCGATAAAATGCGCTCCGCAAGCACTGCCGTTTTGCCCGAACCTGCCGCCGCACTTACCAATATATCAGCATTTCTTTTGTCTATTGCCTGCTGCTGTTCAGGCGTATAATTAACTGCCAATTCAAGCACCCCCGCTGTGAGTTTTATATCATTATATATTATTTTTTTGAAATTTGCAATATCTTAAAAACTGTTATGGTTTTGAATATTAATTTTGAATATTTGTTTTGAATATTAATTTTGAATATTTATATTGAATAAAAAACGTTTTAGGTGTATAATGGTTATATAGTTTATAAATATGTTATAAATTTCGCAGTAAGGGGAATTTTATGGATCTGAAACAATTTGAGTATGTACTTACCGTCATGGAAGAAAAAAATTTTTCGAGGGCAGCAAAGAGGCTTTTTATATCGCAGCCGTCTTTAAGTCAGTATATAAGCAGGCTTGAAGCACAACTGGGCTTTGAGATATTTGACCGTTCGACAGTGCCGCTTACACTTACTTATGAGGGCGAACTGTATGCCGAAACGGCAATGAATGTTTTGGAAATGTTTGATAATTTAAACAGGCGTATCAGGGAAACTTCGCAGCTTAAAGCGGGCAGGCTCAATCTGGGACTCACTCCGTCAAAGGCATCGAACACACTGCCTGCCATACTGCCCGTTTTTAAAGAAAAATATCCCGGTATTGAACTGAATATCACGGAGGCAACTTCGTTTCAGCTGGAAAATATGATACTTGAAAGCAAGCTTGATCTTTGTATGATGAATTTGCCGATACAAAGTAAAAATATCGCTTATGAGCCAATACTTACGGAAAATCTGTTTCTTGCGGCACCGCCCGATTTTCACTCGCCGCACGAAGTACAGCCCGAAAACGGCGGTTATCCTACGATAGAACTTAAATATTTAAGCGAGGAAAGTTTTATATTGATGCATCCCGAACAAAGGATAAGGCAGATAACAGACAGCACATTTTTAAGCGCGGGCATAAGGCCGAAGGTGGTTATGGAAACGGGCAGTATAGATACTGCGTTAAGGCTGTCGGCAAGCGGCGCGGGCTTTTCGTTTGTGCCCGAAAGTTCCGCAAGATTTGCGGGCCTTGTTAAACAGCCCAAATATTACAGCATAAACGAGGGATTTTCGTGGACATTGGTCGTTGCATACAAGAAAAACAGCCCCGGCACAAAGCTTAGGGAAGCATTTATACAGACGGTAAAGTCGGTTATAGAAAAGGAATAAATATATGTACACTGTAGTTGATTTTGAGTTTAATCAGGCATTTGATTTTGGAAACGGAGGGGAACCCGATTCCGCCTGCCGATTTGAGATAATACAGATAGGCGCGGTAAAACTTGATAAAAATTTTAATGAGACAGCAAGGTTTTCCGAGTTTATCAGGCCAAGGATATACAGGCGCCTTCATCCTTATGTGGCCAAAATGACGGGTATAACCGAGTCTGAACTGAAAAAGGCCGATGAGTTTGAAAACGTATATAAAAGGTTTTGTGATTTTTCGGGTAAAAAACATATATACTGCGTGTGGGGCAGCAGCGATATAAGGGTGCTTTACCGCAATTTAAGCTATTATAATATGATACCCGAAAATATTGTGGCGGAATACATAGATGTTCAGCAAATAATGGCGATGTATATGAAATACGGCAGGGGCAGGAGCATCGGGCTTAAAAATGCCGTTGAAATGCTTGAGATAGATGTGGATATCCCGTTTCACAATGCCCTGGGTGATGCCGTGTATACTGCGGAGATATTCAAGCGCATACATCAATGCGGCAACGGCATAAGGGTGTTTAATTCAAAACATATCAATAAAAAATCTAAAAGCAGATAAAATGCAAGTTTTAATAGTGCAACTTGCAAAAATAAAAAATCTTGACAGCGGGCATTTTTCGTCAAAATATCCGCTGTTTTTTGGTTTTATAGCACTGTTTTTCGATAAATAACGCTTAACGCTGAATAAATTATTGACAATAAATTCAAAAAAATATATTTGGGTTATTGACAAGCAGGGAAAAAAAAGCTATTATATTAATATAGGTAAATTTGTTTAAAAGTCAATATAAAATAATTTTTAAATTAATTTTAAGGAGGTGACGGGATTGTTTATATATAACCCAAAAACAAACCTTCTGGAGCGCGGTGAGACAAGCTATCCGCTTCAGGATGTAGATAAGCCGAATTTGTACGACAATTTATATAATTACGACGAGGTGCCCAAAATTGCGTTTAACCACCGTATCGTGCCTATCGATATGCCAAACGAAATTTGGATAACCGACACGACTTTTCGCGACGGTCAGCAGTCAAGGGAACCGTACACGGTAAAACAGATAGAGCATATATACAAGCTTTTACATAAACTTGGCGGTCCTAAGGGGAAAATTCGTCAAAGCGAGTTTTTCATCTACTCAAAAAAGGACCAGGATGCGGTTTACCGCTGTCTTGAACAGGGATATAACTTTCCCGAAGTAACTACCTGGATAAGGGCAAGCAGCAAGGATTTTGAACTTGTTAAATCCATTGGCGTTAAAGAAACGGGTATTCTTGTAAGCTGTTCGGATTATCATATTTTCTATAAAATGAATATGAAGCGCAGCGAGATAATCGAATATTATATGAAGACTATCAGACAGTGCATAGACTACGGTATACGCCCGCGCTGTCATTTCGAGGATATTACAAGGGCCGATTTTTACGGTTTTGTTGTGCCGTTTGCAAGCGAGTTGATGAAGCTTTACGAGGAAACGGGTATGCCGATAAAAATACGCGCCTGTGATACTATGGGTTATGGTGTTACCTTCCCGGGTACGGTGCTTCCGCGAAGCGTGCAGGGTATAATCT
>CAMNCZ010000063.1 GCA_946534775.1 uncultured Eubacteriaceae bacterium | reverse complement strand
AAATGAGGATAGTGATACAACGAACCAAATACGCACGCTGCATTATTGACGGCGAGTGTGTAGGCGGCATTGAGCGCGGTATACTTGCGCTTATAGGCATAAACACGGGTGACGATATAAAAATTATCGACCAGATGCTTAAAAAGCTGTCAACACTGCGTATTTTTGAAGATGCCGAGGGCAAAATGAATTTATCCGTGCGGGATATCGGCGGCGGTATGCTGCTTATCCCCAATTTTACGATATACGCCGATGCGCGCAAAGGCACAAGGCCGAGTTTTGCAATGGGCGCAAAGCCCGACGAGGCAAAAGAGATTTTTGAACTTATGGTAAAGCGTGCGAAAGAAACACTTGATATCCAAACGGAAAGCGGTGTTTTCCGGGCCGATATGAAGATAGAACTTCTGAACGACGGCCCCGTCACGATACTTCTTGACAGCGACAAATTGTTTTAGTAGGAGATAATTTAGTAGGTGATAATATGAGAGTAAAAGGACTTACTGTGGGTATGCTTGACACAAACTGCTGGATAACGGCAGACGAGGAAACGGGACAGGCGATAATTTTTGACCCTGCGGACAACGCGCCGCGTATTTTTGACATAATTGAAAAAAACGGCTTCAAGCCCGAAAAAATCGTACTTACCCATTGTCATTTCGACCATTTTCTTGCGGCCGAAGATTTAAAAAAGCTCTGCGGCGGCATACCGATAATCATACCCGAAAAAGACCGCATACTTGCCGAAGACCCCGTTTACAACCTTTCTTCGTCAATGGGCGACAGTCCGCACACACTTACCTTTGACAAGACCGTAGATGCGGGCGATATAATAACCTGCGGCAGTTTAAGCGCAAAAACCATATCTACCCCCGGGCACACGCCGGGCGGCTGCTGCTATTATTTTGAAAACGAACATCTGCTTGTTTCGGGCGATACGCTGTTTTTTATGAGTGTCGGCAGAAGCGATTTTCCGCTTTCCGACGGTGATGCGCTTAATGAGAGCATAAAAGAAAAATTATTTGTGCTGCCCGATGATACCCAAGTGCTTACGGGCCACAATAACCCGACGACGATAGGGTTTGAAAAGCAAAATAATATGTATGTATACTGAGAAAAACTATGAACTATATTTTACAAAACCACGATTACACCGATGACATCGTTACAACGATAATGATGTTTTATCCGAATGAAAAATACACGCAGCCGACCGACACGAACGAACCTTGTGTTATAAGCGCGCTGCAAGACGGCGAGGCAGTGGCGGCGTACCGAAAAGACGGCGCTGCGACTGCCGAAATACATATAAAAACAGATGTATCAAACGAACATTCCGTGCGTTTTGCACTGCGCACCGCAGTTTTTCGCTGTCTTATGCAAATAAAGCCAATAAAGGCGCCCTGGGGCACTTTAACGGGTGTAAGGCCCGCAAAGCTTGTATGGAAAATGTGGGGCGAAGGTCTTACGGATGCCGAAGTTTACAGATCTTTATCCGAGGATTATTTTGTTACCGACGAAAAGATCTCGCTTGCAATGAAGGTCGCAAAAAGCGAAAAACGTATAGTCGAAAACGGCCGCGGCAAGATAGGTATGTATATCGGCATACCGTTTTGCCCTACCCGCTGTCTGTACTGTTCGTTCACATCTTATCCGCTGGACAAGTACGAAAAAAAGGTGGATCTGTATCTTGACGCACTTGAAAAGGAGATAAAATTTACTGCGGGTCTTATAGAAAACCTTGACTTAGAAAGCATATATATAGGCGGCGGCACGCCCACCTCGCTGAACGAAAAGCAGCTTGAAAGGCTTTTGACAATGGTATCAAAAAATTTCAAAAAGCCGCTTGAATACACCGCCGAGGCAGGCCGACCCGACACGATAAACCTTGAAAAGCTGCGTATTTTAAAGGATTTTGATGTCAGCAGAATATCCATAAATCCTCAAACATTAAACGATGAAACGCTTGAAGCGATAGGCAGGCGGCACACCGTAAGCGAATTTTACCGTGCCTTTGAACTTGCAAGACAGGCGGGACACGACCACATAAACACCGATATTATACTGGGGCTTCCCGGTGAAAATGAAAGCCATATCACCAACACGATGAACGGGCTTGAAAGGTTATCGCCCGAAAGCATTACCGTGCATACGCTTGCGGTAAAACGTGCTTCGCGTTTAAAGGAAACGCTTGAAAATTACGACCTGACCGATTTTGACCTGATGGAAAAAATGCTTGACATTACCGCAAAACGCACGGCGCAAATGGGTATGCAGCCCTATTATATGTACAGACAAAAAAATATGCTTGGCAATTTTGAAAACGTGGGCTACTGCAAGCAGGGCTGCGAATGTATATACAATGTACAGATAATGGAAGAACAGCAAAGCATTATCGCGCTTGGTGCGGGCGGTTCCACAAAAACCGTTGAAAAAACGCCGCAGGGCGACAAAATAGAGAGAATATTCAACGTAAAAAGCGTTGATGATTATATAACGCGCATTGACGAAATGATACAGCGCAAAGAAAAAGGATTGGAGATTTTGAAAAATGAGTGACAAAAAAATTCAGCCGAGGATAATGCCCGGCTTTATGGAACTTCTGCCGACAGAGCAGATAATGTTCAACAAATTGAAAGACACCATACGCGAGGTTTACGAAAGCTACGGTTTTCTGCCGCTTGATACGCCCGTGCTTGAACTTTCGGATGTATTGCTTGCAAAGGCGGGCGGCGAGACCGAAAAACAGATATACCGTTTTACA
The DNA here is from genome assembly GCA_946534775.1 of uncultured Eubacteriaceae bacterium. Taxonomy (GTDB): domain Bacteria; phylum Bacillota; class Clostridia; order Lachnospirales; family CAG-274; genus RGIG4310. The sequence goes on along the minus strand of CAMNCZ010000063.1, from coordinate 3,798 downwards.
AAGGGCGATACGGATATGGCAATGCGTTTTGACCTGACGGTACCGCTTGCGCGTTATGTTGCGCAGCACGCGGGGGAGCTGACTTTCCCGTTCAAGAGATATCAGATAAGCAAGGTATACCGCGGCGAGCGCCCGCAGAAAGGCCGTTTCCGCGAGTTTTACCAGTGCGATATAGATATTATCGGCAATGACGAACTGCCGCTTATATACGACGCGGAAATACCTTCCGTAATATACAGCATTTTCAAAAAACTGGATTTCGGAAAATTCACTATAAGATTAAACAACAGAAAAGTGCTTAACGGCTTTTTTGAGTCCCTCGGTTTAGGTGACAGCATAACCGATATTCTGCGCACTATCGATAAAATCGACAAAATGGGCGCCGAAAAGGTACTTGACGAACTTAACGAAATGGGCATAGATGCCGAAAAGAGCGAAAAAATACTTTCCTTTATAGGTGCAGGCGGTTCTCCCGATGAAAAGATAACCTATTTAAGGCTGCTTGGTGTGGACAACGAAACTTTCTGCACGGGTGTTGACGAACTTGAACACACTGTTGAAAATATGCGCTTATTCGGCATTGACGACAGCTATTTTACCATTGATCTTTCTATCGCGAGAGGCCTTGATTACTACACAGGCACCGTTTACGAGACCGTGCTTGACGATTACAAAAACCTCGGCAGCGTGTGTTCGGGCGGCCGCTATGACGACCTTACGGGCTATTACACAAAGCAGAAAATGCCGGGTATAGGTATTTCGATAGGCCTTACAAGGCTGTTTTCACAGTTAAAGGCGGCGGAACTTATCGTGCCCGAATCAAACAGCACCGCAAAAGTATTGGTCGCACCGCTTGGCATCGAGCTTCAATATCCTCTTGAAATTGCCGAAACGTTAAGGGCAGAGGGCATTCCCACCGAGGTATACTATCAGGATAAAGCGATGAAGCACAAAATGAAATATGCAAACAAAATGGCGATACCCTACGTTGCCATAATAGGCGAGGACGAAGAGAAAAACGGCACCGTTACCGTTAAAAATATGTTTACGGGCGAACAAAAGACCGTAAAAGCCAAAAAAATAGCCGAAGTTATACGCGACTGATATACACATAAAAACAATACGAAAAGCTTATACGGCTTTCAAAATAAACAAATCAAGGAGAACCGAAGATGCTTACTTTAGACAAAGTGTATCACGCACAATATGTGCTAAAAAACGTAATAAGGCCGACAGACCTTATCAAAGCGCCCAATTTAAGGGATGACTGCGAGATTTATTTAAAGACCGAAAACTTGCAGATAACGGGTTCTTTCAAGGTGCGCGGCGCATATTACAAAATATCGCAGCTTACCGACGAGGAAAAGGCAAAAGGCGTTATTGCGTGTTCCGCGGGCAACCACGCACAGGGCGTTGCGCTTGCGGCAGCAAAAAACGGCATTAAATCGCTTATCTGCATACCCGACGGCGCACCGATATCAAAGGTAGAGGCCACCAAAAGTTACGGCGCGGATGTCTGCCTGGTGGAGGGCGCTTATGACGATGCCTACAACAAGGCCATAGAACTTCAGCACGAAAGCGGCGCGACCTTTATACATCCGTTTGATGATGATATGGTTATTGCGGGTCAGGGCACGATAGGCCTTGAAATACTCGATTCTCTTCCCGATGTCGATGCTGTTATAGTGCCTGTCGGAGGCGGCGGCCTTATAAGCGGCATAGCGTTTGCCATAAAAACACTCAACCCCAATATAAAGGTTTACGGTGTGCAGTCCACGGGCGCCGCATCAATGGTAAATGCGCTTAAAGAGCATGAGATCGGCACCCTGCCCTCGGTACACACCATTGCAGACGGTATTGCGGTAAAAACACCGGGCAATCTTACTTATGAACTTTGCGAAAAATACGTTGACGAGATAGTCACCGTGACCGACGACGAGGTATCCACCGCAATTTTAAGCCTTATAGAGCAGCAGAAACTTATTGCGGAGGGCGCGGGCGCCGTTTCGGTAGCAGCGGTGCTTTTTGACAAGATAGATGTAAAGGGCAAAAAAGTCGTTTGCCTTGTATCGGGCGGAAACATAGATGTTACCATACTTTCAAGGGTAATAAACCGCGGTCTGCAAAAGGCGGGACGTCTTGCAGAGCTTATTATAGAGCTTCAGGACAAGCCCGGACAGCTGCGCGGCGTTTCCCGTATCATTTCGGAACTGGGCGGCAATGTTGTCAGCATAAATCACGACAGGGCAGATGTAAATATAGATATAAACGCCTGCTACCTGCGTATTTCAATGGAAACACGAAACCACGAGCACGTTCGCGAGATAAAAGACTCTCTCATAAGAAGCGGCTACAAATTGGTTGAAAATTAAATAAAATAAAAGGAGATATAATTATGAAAACGATCCACACACCAAATGCACCTGCGGCTATAGGCCCATACTCACAGGCTATCGAGGTAAACGGCCTTTTGTTTACATCGGGACAGATAGCTATTGACCCCGCAACGGGCAATGTTGAAGCAAGCGACATTGTCGGCCAGACGGAGCAGATAATGAAAAACCTGGGCGCTATCCTTGCCGAAGCGGGTTACGGCTTTGAAAACGCGGTAAAAACCACCTGTTTCCTTGCGGATATGGGCGATTTTGCGGCATTTAACGAGATCTACGGCAAATATTTCACCACAAAGCCCGCACGTTCCTGCGTTGCCGTTAAGCAGCTGCCCAAAAACGTACTTGCGGAAGTTGAAGTAATTGCATCAAAATAATAAGCATAAAAGGAGGGGTCGTTATGAAAAACCCCATTTTATACATAGTTATACCCTGTTATAACGAAGAGGAAGTTTTGCCCATTACCTGCAAAATGTTTCTTGAAAAAATAGAAAGCCTTATCAAAAAAGGCAAAATCAGTGACGACAGCCGCGTTATGTTTGTAAACGACGGTTCCAAGGACAAAACCTGGGAGATAATAAAAAATTTAGCCGCCGAAAACAAATATTACAAGGGCATTTCACTCAGCCGCAACCGCGGACACCAAAACGCACTTTTAGGCGGCCTTATGGAGGCAAAAGAACTATGTGACATCACTATATCCATTGACTGCGACGGTCAGGACGATATAAACGCAATGGACGAAATGGTCGATGCCTATCTTGCGGGAAATGATGTTGTTTACGGTGTAAGAAGCAGCCGAAAGACAGACACGTTTTTCAAGCGCTTTACCGCCGAAAGTTTTTACAGGCTGATGAACTCAATGGGCTGTGATGTGGTGTTCAACCACGCGGACTACAGGCTTTTAAGCAGCAAATTTTTAAAAGAGTTTGCCGAGTTTAAAGAGGTAAATCTTTTCCTGCGCGGTATGGTGCCGCTTGTCGGTTTTTCCTCGACTGCCGTTTATTACGAGCGTAACGAACGTATTGCAGGCGAAAGCCACTATCCGTTAAAGAAAATGCTTGCCCTTGCCTTTGACGGCATAACAAGCCTTTCCGTAAAACCGATAAGGCTTATCAGTTCACTGGGCGTGTTTATTATGATAATCAGCTTTATAGGCGTTATCTGGTCCATAGTATCGTATTTTATCGGTTCCACTGTAGCAGGTTGGAGTTCCACTATCTGCATACTGTGCTTTTTAAGCGGTATACAGATGCTCTCTATCGGCGTTATAGGCGAGTATATCGGCAAAATTTACCTTGAGACCAAGGCAAGGCCCAGGTTTATTATAGGCGAACGAACAGACGATAAAACAAATAATATAGTAAAGGACATTTAAAAATGTCCTTTACTATAACCCTGCGGGGCA
>CAMNCZ010000062.1 GCA_946534775.1 uncultured Eubacteriaceae bacterium | reverse complement strand
TAAAAACCATAAATGGGAGGGAAAACAATGAACAAACTTAACAAAACAGTGCGCAAAAGCGGTATATCGGCGTTTTTTTCGCTGTTTTTGCTTATGCTGCTGCTTCTTTTTGTATATCATATAATAACTGTTTTCGGCCTTAGCTATTTCTTTACTCAAAACGATATTTCGCTTGGGTCTATAGGCGAGGACAACACCTACGCAAAGGCGCGGTTTGATACGGCGCGTATGATAAAGGCAGGCGGCGAGAACGAAGACGCGATATTTGCGGTGCTGTGTCCCGACGGCCGCAGCAGTTTTCTGCTTAAAACCACCGAGCAGAAAGCGCTTAAAATAAATAAGACCCTTGAAAAGGGCAAGACCGTAAAACTGCGCGGCAAAGCGTATATTACCGATGAGGAAACACATAACAAATACCTGCCGTTTTTTGTGCAGTACGGCTACGAAACAAACCTTATACGCAATAATTATTTTGTGGATATGTCGTTTGCGGATTTTTGGAAGCAGCACCCAATTATAAACAGCCTTACGCTGATACTGCTGCTTTTGATAATTTTCTTTATGATACGAGGCCTTATGTACGGTTCTTACGGCAGTATAAAGAAAAATGCACGCAAATTCGGCTATGATATCGAAGATATCGCAAAAGATTTTGAGACCGCCGAGAAATACGGCAGCCTGAACGTAGGCCAAAAGTATTTTATTATCACAAAAAACCCGATAAGCGCTGTTTCGGGCGATGATACGGTACTTGCATATATACACCACGTTGTTGAAAAGGTTTCGTTCAATTTTATACCGTTTATGAAACATAACCTGTATTCGCTGATATTGGTGGATAAAAAAGGCAAGGAATACGAGATACGCTATCCAAACGAGGCGAAAGCCGCCGAAGCACTTACCGCCGTTTCAAAATTCGGCCACATAACCACAAGCACAACGGACGAGTTCAGAAACTCCGCAAGAAGTTCTATCAAACCTTTCGTGCAGCGTGCCGAGGACAAGAAAAAAGAAATAGCCGAACTGACAGACAAACAAGACTAATATAAAAGCCATAAAGCAATATCAAACGCTTTATGGCTTTTGTTTTAAAATATTGAATCCTCGTTATCTGCACTCTCAAGCATATCCGCGGGGATATCGATGTTTTTCGGTTCAAGGTTTGCAAACTGCGTGTACTGACCGAGCCACGCAAGATTTATCGTTCCCGTAGGACCGTGCCTGTGCTTTGCGATAATGACCTCGGCCTGACCCGGTACCTCGCAGTGTTCCTTTGTATAATATTCGTCCCTGTATAAAAAGCATACCATATCGGCATCCTGCTCTATCGCGCCGCTGTCGCGCAGGTCGGAAAGCACGGGACGGTGGTCGGTTCGGCTGTCGGGGCTTCGGCTAAGCTGCGAAAGCGCAATAACGGGGATATTCAGTTCACGCGCAACCGCTTTAAGCGACTTTGAAACAAAGGCAACTTCCTGCTGCTGCGAGTCACTGCGTCTGCCCGTGCCGCCGTTCATCAACTGTAAATAGTCCAGCACTATAAGCCCAAGGCCGTGTTCCATTTTAAGTTTTCTGCACTTTGCGCGCAGTTCCGTCGGCGTAATACCCGCCGTATCGTCAATATATATCGGTGCTTCGGACATAATGCCCATACCGTGTATAAGCTTCTCCCAGTCCTCCGTTTCAAGTTTGCCCGTGCGCACTTTTTGCGAATCAACGTGCGATATGCTGCACAAAAGTCTGTGTCCCAGCTGTTCCGCCGACATTTCCAGCGAAAAAATAGCTGTCGGCACCCTGCCGAAAACCGCGGCGAACTGCGCTATATTCAGCGCAAACGCCGTTTTGCCCATAGCGGGGCGCGCCGCAATAAGCACCAGGTCGGAGTTTTGCAGACCGCTTGTTCTTTCATCAAAATCTCTGAAACCCGTTGCAATGCCCGTTATGCTGTTAGCCGAACGGTTTGCCTGCTCTATGTTTTCAAGCACTTCCGCCATTACCTCGTTTATGGAAACAAAGTCCTGGTTTTTACGCTGCTGCCTTATATCAAAAACAAGCTTTTCCGCAAGGTCGAGTGCATCGTCAACATTTTCCGCCCCGCCGAAACTTGCATCGCTTATCTCGCCGCTTGCGCCTATAAGCCTGCGGCGTACAGCCATATCCTGCACTATCTTCACATAGTGCGCCGTCTGTACCGATGTACTCACAAGGCCCGCAAGATGCGCTATATATCGCTGACCCTGCGCCTTTTCAAGCAAGTCTTTCTCGGTCAGCCTGTTTTTTAATGTTATGTAGTTTATCGGCTTGCCCGAGTTGTAAAGCTCCTCAATGGCATAGTATATCTCTTTATGCGCGGGGCTGTAAAAATCCTCGCCGCTTATGCCCATTTCCACCGCGATACGCACGCCGTTTGCATCGCATATCATACAGCCCAGTACGGCCTGTTCGGCATCTTCGTCGTGCGGCGGTATTCGGTGCAGATATTTGTTTTCTTCCTGTTTTTTGCTGTCAGCAACACTGTTTTCCGCCATAGTTACGCCTGCTCAACAATAACTTTTAAGCCAACACTTACCTTTGGGTGAAGTTTCACGGTAACGGTCTTTTCTCCTACCGCCTTTATGGACTCCGCCGCGATCTTCTTTTTGTCTATTTCAAGACCCGCCTGCTGCTTTAAGGCCGCAGCTATCTCCTTGTTGGTAACGGCACCGAAAAGTTTGCCGTTTTCGCCCAATTTTACGGGTATTCTCACCGTGATCTGCTCTATTTTTTTGCCAAGTTCCTGCGCCTGTTCAAGCACCGCCTGTGCCTGTGCGGCCTCGGCCTTTTTCTGGTTGTCAAGTTTTTTAAGGTTGTTGCCCTCTGCCTCAACCGCCAATTTACGCGGGAACAAGAAATTTTTTGCATAGCCGTCATTGGCATTTATTATCTGATCTTTCTTGCCCACACCTTTGATATCCTGTAAAAGTATTACCTTCATCGTTGTTTTTCCTCCAAATATTCATCTATCGTGTCTTTAAGAAGCTGCTGTGCCTCTTCAAGCGTAGTATTTTTCAACTGGGTCGCAGCACCGCTTATATGGCCGCCGCCGCCCATTTTTTCCATAATAAGCTGCACATTTACCGTACCAAGGCTGCGCGCGCTTATATAAACCGTGCCGTCCATTTCGTTAAGCACAAAACTTGCCTCTATGCCGCGTATACCAAGCAATTCATCTGCCGCCTGCGCAATAAGCACAACGGGATTGTCCACCCTTATGCGCAGCACCGATATCGCCATATTTTTGTTTATTATCTCGGCATCACATACCACCGAAGCCTTTGCGATATATGCGTCCAAAGTATTCTGAAACAGCCGTCTTACGGAGACAGTATCGGCACCCAGCTGTTTTAAATAGGCTGCCGCCTGAAACGTCATAGAACTTGTCTTGAACGCGAAATTTTTGGTATCCACCGTAATGCCCGCAAGCAAGCCCTCCGCCTCGGTTTTGGTAAGGCGGATACCCTTGTTCATATACATAAGCATTTCCGTGATAAGTTCGCTTGCCGACGATGCAAAGGATTCGTGGTAGGTCAGCGAATAATTTTCTATCGCACCCGGCCCTTTCCTGTGGTGATCTATTATCATAAGCTGTTTTGCCCGTTCCACCAATTCGGGGCACTCCACTATGGATTTTTTATGCGCATCCACCACCACAACAAGCGTGCGCCGTTTAAACTGTTTAAGCGCGGTATCGCCGTCGATAAAAATGCTTTCGTAGCGCTGGTCTTCCATAAGGCGCTTGTACAGCGTTGAAATGCTTGAATTGATATTGCCGAGAACTATATGACATTTTCTGCCGAAAAACTCGCATATCGAAAAGATAGCGGCGCAGCTGCCAAGGCTGTCAAGATCGGGGCTTTTATGGCCCATAACGATAACATCGGTGCAGGTTTTTATAAGCTCGGCAAAGCCGTAGGCCTTCATACGCGCACGAACACCTGTATTTGTACTTATTTCGCGCACACTGCCGCCTATAAACTGATACTTGTCCTCGCCCTCTTTTACGACCACTTGTCCGCCGCCCCTTGCAAGCGCCAGATCGACGGCGCCGCGGGCATATTCCATACAATGCGCCATTGTGGTGCCGTTTATGCCTATACCTATACTCATTGACATAGGTATGCTGCCGACATCCACCTTGCTTATCATTTCCATAATGGAAAATTTATTTTTCTTTAATTCTTCAAGCTGATCTTCACGCAGTATAAAAAGATACTTGTCCTGCTCAAATTTTCGCACTATGCCGCCAAGCTCCGTAAAATACTCGTTTATTTTGCGGTCCACTACCGCCATAGCGTGCGGATGGCGTACTTCCTCCATATTTTCCTTGACCTCGGTGTAATTATCAAGCACCAGAAGCGCCGCCATAACATTATTTCCGCAGGGAATTTCCTCGCTCTCGTCAAAAATATACACATCCGTCTTTCCGCCGCGCGGTTCTTCCGTTACAAAACGCCAACGCCTGTCGTTTATAACAGCCGTCTGCGATCTTGATGTGATATCATAGCCGTCAAACAGGTCACTCAGTTTAAACAGGCTTTCCCCCTCCGCAGGCATAAAAAACTCCCTGAATTTATTATTGCAAAAAAGTATATCAAGGTTTGCATTGATTTGCACATACGCAAGCGGAAATGTACGATCATCCATAGTTTTGATCCTCCTGCAACCGCAGCCAAGGCCCTGTCAACCGTTTCCGACAAACGCCAAAACTGCTTTGTAATCACCGCTGTAGGCATCGCCGCGCACAAGCCCCGCCCTTGCCTGCGCCTTCACCCGCGCGGCAAGCTTTTCAAGCTCTATCCCACGGCGGTTAGCAAGCATCAGCATCAGCCCAAGCGACATTGCAAACTGCTCCTCGCAAAGCGCCGCACGGCTTCCCATCGCCGTTTCCTTAAAAACATCCGCTATGCTTTGCAGCAGTTCTGCCTTCAGCTGTTCCGTTTTAGCGGCATAGCCCACCACATCGGGGCCCATATCCGCATTATTATTTATCATTATAACACATTACCCCCCACATATACAAGTACTAAATTTCATCGTCTGTCAAGCACGGGGTACGAACCCAGCACCTTGAAAAACGATGTTTTTCTTTTAAGCATAACAAGCGCGTCCTGGAGGTCTTTCCAATTATCGGACTTTTCAAGGTCTATGTAAAAGATATATTCGTTGGGGTGGTCACGCATCGGGCGCGATACGATACGCGACATATTTACGTCCCAGATAGCCAGTATATCAAGCAGTTTATACAGCGAACCGGGCTCGTGTACGGTCGAAAAACAGATAGTCGTTTTGTAGTTTTCCGCCGCAATGGGCTGCTCCGTGCTTTTTTTGCTGACAACAACAAACTCGGTGAAATTTATTTTGCTGTCCTGTATATTTTCCGCCGCCAGTTCCAGCCCATACACCTTAGCCGCCACCGCAGGCGCTACCGCCGCGATATTTTCGGCACTTTCCGACACCATTTTTGCCGCAGCCGCCGTGGACTGCGAGGCGATAGTCGGCACTTGCTCGTAATTTTCATAAAGATAGTGCCTGCACTGCGCCAAAGCGTGCGGGTGCGAATACACCGTCTTTAAACTGCCAAGGTCTGCGCCCTTTTTCACCATCAGATTTTGTCTTATCGGCAGCACAACAAGCTGCTGTATATACAAATTCAAATCAAAGACCAACGCATCCACCGTTGCGTTTACCGTGCCTTCGGTCGAGTTTTCTATCGGCACTATGCCGCAGTCCAACTCTCCCTTTTCAACCGCCATAAGCACCTGAAAAATGGTGTCATACGGCTTTATTTCATCTTCCTTAAAAACTTCCAGTGCCGCCTGGTGCGAAAATGTCCCAAGCGGTCCCAAATAACCTGCTTTCATATCGTCTCTCCTTTTGTATCGATCAACTGTTTATATCAATGCCCGATGCATCCAAAATTATCTCGTTTATCCTGTCTTTCTGCTGCGTTGTGAGTTCTGCGGAAAACTTTTGGTCGGCATATACATTTGCATAAGTGCTTCCGTCGGAGTATGTTTCCATATATACCCTTGTTTCGCCGTCTTTAAACCAAAGATTGTCGTCGCTGTTTGTGCAGCCTATCTCCTTTGGCGCAGCATTTATCATATCTATTATCTCTTTTGCCTGTTCGTCACTTAAAACCGCCTTATTCGGCTCTTTTGACGTCTGCTGCTTTGTAAAGAAATTTATCGTATTGTCATTTATGCCGCTTAACTTATATTCCTCGCCCGAAACGGGGATATCCTCCTCAGCTTCTTCCGATAATTCTTCCGATAATTCTTCCGTATCTTCGGCCTCGGCCGTTTCTTCACCGCTTTCCGTTGTTTCCTCAACGGTATGTTCCTCGGCCGACTCTATGTTATTTTCGGGTACCGACACTTCGGACGACGGTGTACAGCCCGTAAGCATTGCCGCCAATGTCAGCATTATTATATATCGTTTCATTTTTCTCGCTCCCTTCATTTGTTTTCACCTGTCTCTCTATATTTTATAGTAAACGACAAAAGTCTTTGGACTTTGGGCGTTTACTTGCGCCG
>CAMNCZ010000061.1 GCA_946534775.1 uncultured Eubacteriaceae bacterium | reverse complement strand
CTTTCGGGTGTTATAAGGCAGACAGCCTGTTCTCTGCCAAGCAATTCGGCCGTTTTTGCCGCCACCCTGCTCTCATCAAAACGTTCCTCGTCATATCCGCAGGAATCGCACATTTTAGCATCTGAAAGCGCCAATACATAGCTTGAATCCACACCGCCCGAAAGAAACGACTCCGCTGCCTCGTTTTCGGTCTTTACCTCGGTAAATATGTGTTTTACGGTTTTGTGTATCTCATCAGCAAAGTCTTCAAGCGATTTTTCGTTATCGGGCTTGAAAACGGGCGTCCAATAGCGGCCTATCTCAACTTTGCCGTCTTTCCACTCCAGCCAATGACCCGGCATAAGCTTTTTTACACCTTTAAAAAACGTATCTTCACCCGCAACATATGTAAAAGTAAGATACAGCTGAAGCATATCTTTATTAAGTTCCTTTTTAAAGCCCTTGCCCTTCATTATCTCTCTTATTGAAGAGCCGCAGAGAATATTATTATCTTCCGTTATATAATAGAAAAACGGCTTTGTACCAAACTGATCCCTTAAACAAAACAGCTTGTTTTCTTCCGTATCCCAAAGTGCAAAGGCAAACATACCGTAAATATGATCTGCAAGCGTTCTGCCCCATTTCTTGTAGGCTGCGACTATTATCGCCTTTTCCCTGTCTTTGTCATTTAACGATACATCAACGGAAAGTTCGCTGCAAAGTGGCTTCCAGTTACGTATATGTCCTCTGTATTCTTTAATTTCTATCATTTTATGACCACCTTCGTAATTTTTCTTCTATTGAAATTATACTTTAATATTTGAAAAAAGTCAATATTCTACCTTATTCGACACATTATTTTGTACGGGAGTTTGATCTCTAAACAGCAAGGTTTAATAACCTGTGATAAGTTTAGAAAGCGGTAGTGTCAAATAATATGGGTCTCTCTAAAAAATTAACAAAAAAATAATATTTAACCCCTTTACAAACTCAACTAAATATAGTATAATTGATTAAAAATCCACTATATTTAGTTAAAAACACGATGAATACGCAGTTTATTTACGGAGGCAATTATGAACACGGCATTAAAGCAGGCACAGCCGATACATCAGATACAGATAAAGGAAATTATCAAACGTGATGGCAGGCACGCAATATTCAATATAGTAAAAATTTCGGACGCAATAAGAAAGGCGTTTGATGCAAGCGGTGAGTATAAATCGGAAAGCTACTGTCTTGAAATTGCGGAATCGGTTTTACAGGCGGCAATCGAAAAAATACATACCAGCCCCACTGTAGAACAGATACAGGACCTTGTAGAGGAGGAACTTATCAACCGCCACCACTACAAGGTTGCAAAAAATTTTATAATCTACCGCGCAGAGAGAAACAGAATACGCGAAAAAAACACGCGCCTTATGAAAATATATCAGGATATCACTTTCAGCGAGGCGAAAGACAGCAATTTAAAGCGTGAAAATGCCAATGTTAACGGCGATACCGCTATGGGTACTATGCTTAAATACGGCAGCGAGGGCGCAAAGCAGTTCTATCAGATGTATGTTTTAAAGCCCGAACACAGCGAGGCACATAAAAACGGTGATATACATATTCACGACCTTGACTTTCTTACAATGACCACCACCTGTACGCAGATAGATCTTATAAAACTTTTTGACCACGGTTTTAATACAGGTCACGGCATTTTAAGAGAACCCAATGATATTTCAAGCTACTCTGCCCTTGCCTGCATCGCTATACAGTCAAATCAAAACGACCAGCACGGCGGTCAGAGTATACCCAATTTTGATTATGCACTTGGTCTTGGTGTACGAAAATCGTTTATAAAGCGCTACAAAAATCTTATGGCGCGCGATATAGAGATACTTTGCGATATAGAGGACACAGATGCGCTTATCGAAAAAATATACGATAAACTTATCGAAAACGGCCACACACTCAGAATATCAGATTATGAAAAATATATGGCTGCCGAAAAACAAGCACATATCGAAACATGCATAGATGAAGCAACAGTTATAAAATCACAGAAAAATTCATACAAAAACGCCTTAAAGGAAACGGACAAAGCCACATATCAGGCAATGGAGTCACTTATACACAATTTAAATACTATGAACTCCCGCGCAGGTGCGCAGACACCGTTTTCGTCCATAAATTACGGCACAGACACCAGCGCCGAGGGCAGAATGGTCATCAAAAATGTGCTTCTTGCACTTGATGCAGGCCTTGGCAACGGTGAAACACCTATTTTCCCTATACATATTTTCAGGGTAAAAGAGGGAATAAACTTCAACTCGGATGAACCTAATTACGATCTTTTCAAACTTGCCTGCAAGGTAAGCGCAAAAAGGCTTTTCCCGAATTTCTCATTTCAGGATGCACCGTTTAATTTGCAGTACTACAAAGAAGGACATCCCGAGACCGAGATAAGCTATATGGGCTGCCGTACACGAGTTATCGGCAACATTTACGACCCGACAAAAGAAATCACTTACGGCCGCGGCAATTTAAGTTTTACATCTATTAATCTTCCTCGCCTCGGTATACTTGCAAAGGGCGATATAGATACTTTCTTCAATCTGCTTGACGATAAGATAGATCTTTGCATTGACCAGCTTATGGAAAGATATCAGATACAGTGCAGTAAAAAGGTCAAAAACTTCCCGTTCCTTATGGGACAAGGTGTTTGGATAAACAGCGACACGCTTGACACCGAGGACACGCTTGAAAGCGTACTGTGCCACGGCACATTAAGCGTTGGTTTTATCGGTCTTGCCGAGTGTCTGAAAGCGCTTACGGGCAAACATCACGGCGAAAGCAAGCGTTCTGCCGCTCTCGGTTATGAAATAATCCGCCACATGCGCGATAGAATGGACGAAGAAGCAGAAAGAAGAAAACTCAATTTTTCTCTGCTTGCAACTCCTGCCGAAGGTCTTTCGGGCAGATTTATAAAAATGGATAAAAAACGTTTCGGCATAATTGAGGGCGTGACGGACCGTGAATACTACACAAACAGTTTCCATGTACCCGTTTACTACAATATCAGCGCAGCCGAAAAAATCGACATAGAAGCACCTTATCACGAACTTACGAATGCAGGCCATATTTCTTATGTTGAACTTGACGGCGATACAGTCAAAAACGTTGCCGCTTTTGAAAGAATAATACGTTATATGAAGGAAAAAGGCATCGGCTATGGTTCGATAAACCACCCCGTAGACCGTGACCCCGTATGCGGCTATACAGGCATAATCAACGATGTATGCCCCAAATGCGGCAGAAATGTCAGCGAAGAAGGCGGCGTTGAACGTATCAGAAGGATCACGGGCTATCTTGTAGGTACACTTGATAAATTCAATGATGCCAAACTTGCCGAAGTACGCGACAGAGTAAAACACAGCTTATAAAAATTAAAGGCCGTATTACTGCGGCCTTTTTTGTGAGGTAAATATGAATACTGAATTAGTGGTTATAACAGGTCCTACCGCCTGCGGCAAAACTGCGGTATCGGTGGAGTTTGCAAAACTTATTGACGGTGAGATAATTTCGGCCGACAGTATGCAGGTATACAAAACTATGGATATCGGCACTGCTAAGGTAACAAAGGATGAAACACAGGGAGTGCCGCACTACCTCATCGACGAACTTGACCCCGATGAGGAATTTAACGTAGCCGTGTTTCAGCAATATGCAAAAAAATATATCGCCAATATAAAATCACGCGGTAAAATGCCGATAATTGCAGGCGGAACGGGTTTTTACATAAACGCGGTCCTATACGATAATGATTTTGCAAAAGAGAAGGATGCCGAAAACGATATCCGTAAAGAATTGCAGGAGTATGCAGAAAGAAACGGCGCAGATGCGCTGCATAACATTCTGAAAAGTATCGACCCTTTATCGGCCGAGAAAATACACCAAAACAATGTTAAAAAAGTTATCCGCGCCATTGAATTTTATAAACTTAACGATAAGCCGATATCTTTGCATAACGCCGAAGAAAAGCAGCGTGAAGCCGCTTATAACGCAAAAATATTTGTGCTGGATATGGACAGGAAAAGGCTTTACGAACGTATCGAAAAGCGTATAGATATTATGCTTAAAGACGGACTGCTTGCCGAAGTCGAAGGTCTTTTAAAAAAATATTCCCCTGCACTTGTTTCTATGCAGGGGATAGGTTATAAAGAATTTGTACCGTATTTTAACGGCGAATGTTCGCTTGAAGATGCCGTATATACGCTTAAAGCCAATACCCGCCATTTTGCAAAACGTCAGCTCACCTGGTTCAGGCATCAGTGCCCGCAGGCAATTTGGGTGGATATGGACAAATTCGACACAAACTATGCAGCGAAATTTATAAAAGATAATTTATAACATAAAACATTAAAATCCGCCGTTATAAAACTATTCTGTAACGGCGGATATTTTTATGAAGTTGCGGGTGCAAGATGCAGTATTATATCAAAAGCCTTTTCAATAGAACGCTTTGAACCCCAGGCAACACGGTAATTGCCGTCGCTGCGCTTTTCAAGCAGCCTTGCGTGATGCGTAAAAAGGTGATGTTCCAGTTTAAACCTGCCGTTTTCAGCAAGTATACGCCAGAATTTTTCGCCGTCAACAACTTTCAGAGGAATATTGATATTATCCAACAGATGCCTCAGATCACAAAGTGCGCGGTTATCATCAAGCAAGCGATTAAGCGGTTCCTTGAAAGTGTGAACACCTTGTTCTTTATTGTCTGCAAGCAGCTTTTTGGTACATTTATACCCTATATCGATACGTTTTTTGATATAGTTATTGCTGAAATTGAATATCGTACTGAATGTATCCATTTCACGCGGCGGATAAATATGCAAAAATTCAGCCGCTTTATCATTTCTTATATCGTCCGAAAGTTTTACGGGTTTATATCGGTCAAGATGTATAACGATAAATTTGCGAAAACCAATATCATAGAGAGGTTTGACGGGCATACAATCACCAAGGCCCGCAAAATCTCCGTCTTTAAAATAACGGCCGTCTATTTTTTGCTGCGGAAATGCCACGGGAATAGCCGATGTTGCAAGCAGTATATCGGTTATACGTTTTTCGTCTTCACAACGTAAATCAAAATAACTTACCTTTTCACCGTTTACAAATTCATTTACACATTCACTGATATTTTGTGCAGCATAAGTGCAAGATGCAATACAAGGTATTTTGCTTTTTTGCAGTTTTTCTATCAGACCTCTGCTTGCTATCAGCTTGCGCAGGCCGTCTGTTGAACAAACACTCAATTTTTTCTTTATGTCGATAAATTTGTAAAAAATTTTATACGGCTTTATCGGTATTATATCTTTGGGTGAGATGTTTTCCCATATTTCATTTGCGGTTTCAATATCACCCGCAGCAAAAAGCGCCGCATTCAGTGCGCCCACGGAACTGCCCGAAACCGCGCCGACATCAAATCTTCCGTCTTCTTTTATTGCGCGCCACGCGCCTATCTCAAAAGCACCGTTTCCGCCGCCGCCCGCAAAAACAATAGCCCATTTTTTGTTATCCGTCATAAACATTACACCCCTCTCTTATTTGTTGAGGGTGCTTCTAAAATTACTCTGCGTTCTGCTTTGAAGCAATTTTTAGAAGTACCCTTTATTTAATTATACATAAAAATTTTAAATTGTAAATAATTCAAATAAAATCTTAAAGAAAATTTCATAATATCCCCTCTTTTAACAATACTTGACATAATGCTTTTTTCGTAATATTATTAATATGAGAAAATATTGACAAACGAGGTTAATTACAATATGATAAAAAAATATTTGACCGAAAAATTCGGTATTGATGAAAAAGTTGTGGATTTCTGTCTTGAAACGGAGTCGGAAATAAAAGATATTTTTGAGACCGCAGAGAAGATATCGGAACTCAATCAACTGAAAGTTCTGCACGCTATGCAGAAAAACAATTTAAGCGATACTCATTTTAACGCTACCACAGGCTACGGCTATAACGACCTTGGCCGTGATGCACTTGAACAGATATATGCCGATGTTTTCGGTGCGGAAGATGCTCTTGTTCGCCCTCAGATAATCAGCGGTACTCACGCACTTACAGTGGCGCTTTTCGGCAATTTGCGCTATGGTGATGTATTATATTCTCCCGTGGGCAGCCCCTACGATACATTGGAGGGTGTTATAGGCCATAAACGCGAGGTCAAAGGTTCTTTAAAGGAACACGGCATCGGCTATGACGAACTGCCGCTTTTACCCGACGGCACCGTTGACTTTGAGAATATAGCATCAAAAATAACCGATAAAACAAAACTTGTTACCATTCAGCGCTCAAAAGGATATTGTTACCGCCCCAGCCTTACCGTTGAGGATATAGGAAAAATAATATCTATCGTCAAATCCGTAAGAGAAGATATAATTTGTATGGTAGATAACTGCTACGGCGAATTTGTCGATGTACGCGAACCTATTGATGTGGGCGCCGATCTTATTGTCGGCTCGCTTATCAAAAACCCGGGCGGCGGGCTTGCGCCTGTCGGCGGCTATATAGCAGGCAAAAAGGAAAAAGGTGAAAACGCAGCCTTCCGCC
>CAMNCZ010000060.1 GCA_946534775.1 uncultured Eubacteriaceae bacterium | reverse complement strand
GTTTTCAGCAATGATATTGTGTCCCGAAAATACCACATCGGTAGTACTTTCGCCATCGCCTGCGCAGGCGTAGATATAGCCGCAGATAAGGCGGCCCGACTGACCCGAAACAAGGCTGCGGCGATACTCCGCCTTGCCCGTTATCTCGTTGCCCGCCGAAAGGTTTGCAATGACGGTAGCGCCCGCAAGCGCGTGACGGATAGACGGCGGGTTCGGCGCCCAAAGGTCCTCGCAAAGTTCCACCGCAAGCACAAGGTCCTTATTGTTTTCGGGGCAGAAAACCTGTTCCGTACCGAAAACAACATAGTCGTTTGCCTCGTTTAAATAAGTAACGCCCGTTTTTGACTTTGGCGCAGGCGAAAACCAGCGCATTTCGTAAAACTCGTTATAGTTGGGCAGAAAAGTTTTCGGCACTATACCCAATATTTTGCCTTTGTACAACACCGCCGCGCAGTTGTAGAGCTTGCCGCCCTCTTCAAACGGCAGACCTACCGTAAAAAGCATTTCGATATTTTCCGTTTCCGCAGCTATTTCGCACAAAGTGCGGCGCGCCGCATCAATAAGCGCCGTCTGGCCGAAAAGATCGCCGCAGGTATAGCCCGTTATGCAAAGTTCGGGCAGCACAAGCAGTTCCGCCCCGTTTTCGTAAGCCTCGTTTACAGCCGCAAGTATCTGCGTTTTGTTATATGAACAGCAGCCGACTTTCACCTTTGGCGTTGCCGCAGCCGTCCTGAAAAAACCGTGTTTCATAAGATCCCTCTCTTTCCGTTAACATCTTTTTATCAAATCGATCTATATACTTATTATGATTATAACATCAAAACCTCTGTTCGGCAACATCTTTTAAAAAATAACTTCTTAAATAACCGCAAACATAATAATTCATCACAAAAAATCTGCATTTTATGTTGTATAAGACAATTTTTTTGTAGAAATTACATATTTTATACGTTATACTTATATCGTAAAATCAAGCGTAATTTCTGTTTTATATCGGAGGCTTTAAAATGAAAGCAACGGCAAAGCAAAACACCGAGCTTATACTGCACGGCGATCTTAAAACGGCGATATTTTCGCTGGCAATACCAATAGTTATAAACAACATTTTGCAAACGCTTTACAACCTGACAGATGCGTTTTGGTTGGGAAAACTGGGTACCGATGCGCAGGCGGCCATTTCGCTGGTGTCGCCCGTACAGAATATGGTCATTAATTTCGGACAGGGCATCACGCTTGCGGGCAGCATACTTATTTCGCAGTATGTCGGCGCAAACGACAAGAAAAACGGCGAAGATATGGCAAACCACATTTTTATGTTTTCTATGCTGTTTTCGGCCTGCCTTGCCGTGATATGCTGTTTGTGCGCAAGCGGCATTGTGACCTGGCTTAATGCCAAAGGCAATGTATATGCCTACGGCGTCACCTATTTAAGGATATTTTTGCTTGACCTGCCGTTTTTGTTTATGATAAATATTTTCTCTGCGATAAGACAGGCGCAGGGCGATACGGTAGGCCCCGTGCGGCTTAATTTGCTGGGTATAGTGCTTAATATGATAATGGACCCGCTGTTTATTATGGGCTTTAAATGGGGCGTTGCAGGTGCCGCGCTTGCAACTATGGTTGCAAAGGTGCCCTGTGCGATAATCGGTTTTATCCTGCTTTCAAGAAAAAGCGGAGATATCGGCATAGCGCCAAAAAATTTCAAATTCGATCCCCGAAAGCTTGCCAAAATAGTTAAAGTCGGCCTGCCTACGGCGATAGGCAGCAGCACTATGCAATTCGGATTTTTGCTTATGACCAAAAACGTACTGGATTTTGGGGAAAGTGCAATGGCGGCTTACGGCATATCAAACCGTCTTAACGGCATTATCTCTCAGCCTTCCACCGCTTTTGGCAGTGCAGTCGCAACAATAGTCGGTCAAAACGCAGGCGCAGGCAATCTTCCCCGCGCCGAACAGGCTTACAAAAAAGCGCGCTTTATGATAATAATTTACCTTGTGATAAGCGGCTTCACGCTTTCAAGGGCACCGATATCCACGGCGGTCGTAAGCTGTTTTTCAAAAGACCCAAATGTTATACACATGGCTGCGGACTTTTTGTCGATAATGTCGTTCTGGTGCTGGACAAACGGCATACACAACACCACAACAGGCCTTTTGCAGGGCACGGGCAACACCGTCTACACTATGGCAAACGATGTTGCAAGGCTTTGGGTATTCCGCTTTGCAACCCTGTTTATCTTTAAAAACATATTTCTTATGGAAGAACGCAGTGTATGGTACTCGGTAGTAGTCAGCAACGGTATTTCCGCCTTTATTTTGTGGGCACTGTATAAAATAGGCGTATGGCGCAACGTAGTGGGCCAACACTCCCGCAAAAAAGCGGTAAATGCGTGAGTTGATGATTATTCGATAATCAAGAATACAGAAAAAATATCACGCACACAATCAATCCTTTTCATAAAAGTATACTTTACAAAAAGAACAAAAAAAGCGTTTGCACAAGACAAAACCGTCTTTGCAAACGCTTTATTTATTATAAAATCTCACATATCTTCAATCATCGTTTTCAACAAACTTGTGGCCTTTAATGCGGAGTCGTGCATAAAACGCTCGTAATTCACCTCTGTGCCCTCATCCGCGTTGTCGGAAATGGCGCGGATAACAACAAACGGTATTTTGTTAAGAGTACAGGTCTGTGCAACTGCGGCGCCTTCCATCTCGCAGCATTTAGCCTTAAAAACATTCCAGATGCGTTCTTTTTTCTCGGGTGAGGAGATAAACTGATCGCCGCTGGCAATTCTGCCTATGCTTATATTAAAACCAAGTTTTTCGGCAGCCGAATAGGCCATTTTGGCAAGCTGATCGTCAGCCTTGAGATAGGTGGTTTCCGAGCCGAAAAGCGCGCCCGGTGCATCACCTATAGCCGTTGCGTCAACATCGTGCTGAACAAGATCGTCCGACACCACTATATCACCTATTTTCAAATCGGCGGATATAGCGCCCGCAACACCTATATTGATAACCGCATCAACAGCATACATATCAATAAGTATCTGCGTGCAGACAGCAGCGTTGACCTTTCCCATACCCGAACGTACTATCACCACATTATGTCCGTTCAGCGTACCCATATAAAAATCAAGCCCTACTATATTTTTGGCAAGAATAACATTTACACTTTCCTTAACGGCCTGTATTTCCGCCTCAATAGCACATATTATACCAACAGTCATAGCGGCTACCCCCTTTTACTCTACAGTAACGCTCTTTGCGAGGTTACGCGGCTTGTCTATATCTTCGCCAAGTCCCAGCGCCATATAGTATGCAAAAAGCTGCTGCGGTATATTTGCAAGCACGGATGTAAGCATCCAATGCGTGCGCGGTATATAAATAACATCATCCGCAACTTCCTCAATGCTGCGGTTACCCTGCATTGCGATGGCAAGTACCTTTGCCCCTCTCGCCTTAACTTCCTGCATATTGCTCCTTGTTTTGTCAAAAAGCGATTCCTGCGTTGCAACACCTACAACAAGCGTTGCCGATTCAATCAGTGCGATAGGGCCGTGCTTCAACTCGCCCGCTGCGTAAGGTTCGCTATGCAGATATGCTATTTCCTTTAATTTCAGAGAACCTTCCATACTCACTACATAGTCAAGGCCGCGGCCGATATAAAATACATTTTTGGAAGAGATGTATTTATCGACAAAACTCCTTATTGCGGGAACAGCCTTTGTAAGGATATCGTTTATCTGCGAAGGCAGGCGCAGCATAGCTTCTTTTATCTCCAAAAAGTCTTTTTCGGGCAGTGTGCCGAGTTCCTGCGCGATATGCAGCGTTAAAAGGTACATTGCGATAACCTGCGCGGAGAAAGCCTTTGTGGATGCAACAGCGATCTCAAAGCCGGCAAGCGTATACAATACATCATCCGCTTCACGCGCGATACTGCTGCCAACGGCATTTACAATACCCAAAACCCTTGAACCCTTTGCCTTTGCCAATTTAAGCGCGGAAAGCGTATCGGCCGTTTCGCCCGACTGCGACACCACGATAACAAGCGTATGTTCATCTATTAACGGGTCTTTGTACCTGAATTCACTTGCCACTTCCGAATTTACGGGTATGCGCACCATTCTTTCAAGCAGGTATTTACCCACAAGACCCGCATAATAAGCGGTACCGCAGGCAACTATATATATCTGGTTGATATTTTCAAGTTCCGCCCTGCCAAGTTTAATGCCGTCAAGTTCAACGTGTTTTCCGTCGGCCGAAAAACGTCTTGAAAGGTTGTCCATTACAACTTTCGGCTGTTCATATATCTCTTTAAGCATAAAATGGTCATAACCGTTTTTCTGAGCGGCCTCAACATCCCAGTTGTATGTATATACATCACGGTGTATCTCGTTGCCGTCAATATCGTAAAGTTTTATCTCATCGGCCTTGATAAGCGCAAATTCCTTATCACCGAGGATATATGCATTCTTCGTGTAATTGAGGATAGCCGGGATATCCGATGCGATAAAATTGCTGCCTTCGCCTATACCCACGATAAGCGGAGATTCTTTTCTTGCGGCGATTATCTGGTCGGGATAGTCCGTACACAAAACGCCGAGTGCATAAGAACCCTCGATAACATTAAGCGTAAGCCTTACAGCCTCCAACAAATCATTATTCTGCTTGTAAAAATCATCGATAAGGTGTGCGACAGTTTCCGTGTCCGTATCGGAGTGGAAAACATAGCCCTTTGCCTGTAATTTCTCTTTAAGTTCCTGATAGTTTTCGATAATACCGTTATGTACAACGGCAATTTTGTCGTCGTTGCTGAAATGCGGATGCGCATTTACATCCGACGGCGCGCCGTGCGTTGCCCAACGTGTATGACCGATACCCACCGTACCCGAAACAGGCTGTTCGAGCAAAAGATTTCTTAAATTTTCAACTTTTCCCTTGGTTTTCCTTATTTCGATAGCGCCGTTTGAAATAACCGCCACACCCGCGGAATCATAGCCGCGGTATTCAAGGCTTTCAAGGCCGTTTATAAGCACGGGGACACAGTTTTGTCCGCCGATATAACCAACTATACCACACATATTTTTATCCTCCGTTAAATCAACTCAAAAGACCCTCGATAAGTCTTGCAAGCCTCTCGGCCTCGGCTTTAAGCACGTTTTTGTCCCTGCCCTCTATCATAACGCGGACAATAGGCTCCGTACCGGACGGACGGATAAG
Source organism: uncultured Eubacteriaceae bacterium (assembly GCA_946534775.1). GTDB lineage: Bacteria > Bacillota > Clostridia > Lachnospirales > CAG-274 > RGIG4310. The sequence goes on along the minus strand of CAMNCZ010000060.1, from coordinate 1,362 downwards.
CACACGTCCCTCGCCCGAGAACTTGGCTTCGAGTTTCTCAATTTCCGTTTTAATGGTCTCGTTAGAAAGGTATTCTTTCTTTTTCTTGTTGTCAACACGCGCGTTTACAAGCACCTGCGGCAGCACTTCCATAATGTTTTTTGCCTCGTCAAGCTTTTTACCTGTCTTTTTAAGCGTTGAAAGCAGCTGGATAGCCGTCAGTATGCCGTCACCCGTAGTGTTGTAATCAAAGAAAATGATATGACCCGACTGTTCGCCGCCGAAGCAGTCGCCGCGTTCAAGCAGGCGTTCAAGCACATATCTGTCGCCGACCTTGGTTTTTTCGATATTGATGCCGCTTTTTTCACCCATCATAAACAAACCGAGGTTACTCATAACGGTTGCCACGATAGTGTCGTTTTTAAGCACACCGATATCTTTCATATATTTGCCGCAGATAGCCATAATAACATCGCCGTCTACCGTTTCACCGCTTGAATCCACGGCAAGACAGCGGTCGCCGTCACCGTCAAAGGCAATACCGATATCCGCGCCCTGCTCGCGCACTGTCCTGCAAAGGCTTTCAATATGGGTAGAACCGCAGTTAAGATTGATATTTGTACCGTCGGGCTCGCGATGAATGGCGATAAGTTCGGCACCCAAACGGTTGAACGCAAGGGGCGCAGCCTTATATGTGGCACCGTTTGCACAATCGATAACTATTTTCATACCGTCAAGTTTGATATCCGTTGTGGAACAAACAAAATCAACATAATCGTCTATTGCCGTTTCACAAACTTCCCTTGCGCCCACCTGTTCCGCATAAGGACGGGGGATGGAATCAAACTTGTCATACATATATTCTTCTATCTCAAGCTCCAGCTCGTCACGCAGTTTGAAGCCCTGCGAGTTGAAAAACTTTATGCCGTTATCCTGCACGGGGTTATGTGATGCACTGATAACAACACCCGCGTCTGCATTGTATTTTCTTACAAGGTAAGCAACGGCAGGTGTGGGAACGATACCCAGGCTTACCGCGTGAGCGCCGACCGAACATATACCCGCAATAAGCGCCGCCTCAAGCATATCGCCCGATATACGCGTGTCCATACCGACAATGATCCTGGCATTGTGATTTGTCTGCTTGGTAAGCACATAAGCGCCCGCACGGCCGAGTCTGTATACAAGCTCGGGCGTAAGCTCGGTATTTGCAACACCGCGCACACCGTCTGTACCGAAATATTTACCCATAGTTGAGCCTCCTTAAATATCTTCATTATTATGACATTATATCACATTCAAATCAAATATACAATACATATTTTTTTTGAGTTTCCCCATTTTTTAGACCGAATGTTTATAATAACACCGATTAAGCGGATT
>CAMNCZ010000059.1 GCA_946534775.1 uncultured Eubacteriaceae bacterium | reverse complement strand
TCAGATTCCTATCCTCGAAAGAGTGGTGCAGGTTCAAGTCCTGTTATCCGCATTTGATTTTAAGACTCTTTATGTGATTGCATAGAGAGTCTTTTTTAATGCTCAAAACCGCTTGTTTCTGTACCTTTTGCCGCTTTATCAAGTTTCATCCGATGTTATGTGGTTTTATCAAATAGGTGGGCGTTTTGCCAACCCCCTTTAGGTGCTCGATGTTTTTAGGGGAATAAAGAGAAAGAGAGGGATATTATGAAACGAGATGAAAGATTTACGGTAAGGTTTACGGCGGATGAAAAAGCCACAAAAAGAGTGAGGTTTATTTCATAAACCTCACTCTTAAAAATTGTTATTAAAGCTTAGGTATAAAATTATAGTAGGTTTCCACATCGGCGTCATTTAGGCAAGCCTGGATAATTTCGTGACCGAGGGGCAGAAGTTCGGGTGTATCGAACTGTTTAAGCTGTTCCTTAAAGAAATCCGTAAGCATTTTTGCGCCTATATCATAGCCCTCGTTGCCTACGCGGCCCTGTGTGTTGACCTGAAGCAGAGGCTTCGGAATGGGTGTACCGTCGATCTTAACGGAACGGGGTACATAACCAAGGATAGGACAACGTGCCTCAAGCAGCTGTTCTTTTTTAAAGTGAGCGCCGCCGCGGCGTGAAAGATACTCTCTTGTAGCCCACTGGCCTGCAAAACCGACCTTAAAGCAGCCGATATACTGGTTGGGGATAAGGATATATCTTGTTCTGGGTGTCTTTAAAATCTGTTCGAGAAGAAGGTTAGCCTGGTCAACTTTCTTGCCTGTTGCAAAAGGCCAGTAAGAACCAACGCCCTCGCTCTTCATACTCATAGCCGAACCGCTGTTATCAATGATAGAGGGGTTAGCGTAGCCACGGGGTGCAACCAGTCTCCAAAGCCATGCAAGTGCAGGCGGAAGAACGTGGAACATACCGATGATACCATAGTTCGGGTTTTCTCTTGTTGTAGGTGGAGTACGGACACCAAAGCTTCGTACATCTATCTCCACAGCGCCGTCAACGATGTTGTTTTTGATCTTACGCGGTAAGATAAGACGGGGATTGGGACAGGGAACGCCGGGTGCATCCTCTTCGTGATCCCAGATAAGGCAAGTTGCGCCCGGTTCTGCGTGGATATTGATAAATACCAACGGTTCTTTCGGGTGGATAGTTGCCTTTTCGGTCTCGGGCTCCGTACCATACTGGTCGATGTGGTTAACACGCAGGAACCAGCCTGTTTCGGCATCGCATACAACAAGCTTGCCGCTGTCGTTCTGTAAAGAAGGATGAGCAAGTGCCATATCGTCCGTTACGGGGTTAAGGGTTGAAGTATCGGCAATAGTTACCTTAACTTCTTCGCCTGTGAATGTATTTGTAGCCAGTAAAAGCGAACCGTCGTCTTCACGGTGGAAAGGCTCCGTCATTTCGGACTTGCCGCCGCCCGATGCGCCTTCGTGCATAATCGTAAGTTCCATTTCGTAAGGTGTTACGATCTTAACGGTAGATGCGTGGAGAGTTACCCAGCCTTCTTCTTCACCGATGTCAAGAAGGATAGAATAAACACCCTTTTTAGCCGAAGGACCGGGATAGAGGTTGTAGCTGAATACTTCCTGCATATCGTAAAGTCTGTTATGTACAACTATCTGCTTGCCGTCGTAATGTGTGTGACGGAAGGAAGGTGCAACATAAATAACAGCCTTTGGCTTGAACTTGTTGGGCACTTTGCTTGCGGGGATAAAGCCCTGCAATTCGGCAAGAGTAGCCGCAAAGAAAGCCGCATTTGTAGGAATGAGTGCAAGTGAGGGATAGCCGAGTTTCATATCCTCATTGCCCGAGTAGAAAGGAAGCACGATAATGCTTTCCTGATTTTTGAACCATTCAAAAGTTTCGTTTCTGATACCGTCGAAAGGTATGCCGAAACGCTCCAGATGGGTGGGCTTGTCGGTAGGAAGATCGTCGGCGATGACCATTGCATTGGGATCGCGGCGTCTTATTGTGATATCGTCGTAATTGATAGCGATACCGTTTTTACATTTTACAACCGTTGCCTCGCGTATCACCTTGTCGCCAATGTCGAAATTAACATCCCAGGTCATATTGTCCTTGCCGCCAAGCGAAAGCTCGAACAGCTGTTCTTTAGACTCGGGTACGATTATCTCGGCGTTGCCGTTTTTGATGATGTCACTGAGTGACTGAGGCAGAACCATTTTTTTGATAACGTCTTTTGAGTTCATCTTGTTCTCTTCTCCTTATAAAAATTTAAATTCTTTAAATATAACACTTAAACAAATATAACAGTTAACCTAAATTAACTTGCATTATAATAGTTTATAAATTATCATTCCCATAAAAAAACCTAATAATCTAATATTATCACTTTTTGTTCTAAAAAGCAAGTTTTATTTAAAAATTTATAAAAATATTTTGCCGTATCACTGTTTTGCATCTATAATGCGTTTTGCAATATCAAACAGCATTTCTGTCGGAAGGTCCTGATTGCGCACCTGTATTTCGTACTTTACACCGCCGTCATACCAGTAAACGCAGTCTTTTTTTATTACCTCTTCCATAGAATTGCCGTACTCTATTTCCATTGTGCCGTTTTCTATGCCCTTTTGTATCGGCTCTATCATCTCAAAGTCGTTGGGCACGCTGTAAAGCCAGCGGTTGGCATAAGTCAGCTCCGTACCGTTGTATTCCTGTGTCGTTATGTTTTGGGTGGGAACAGACGAAGCAAAGTCCTCCTGCGACATTTTCGTGCAGATAATATTAAACCGCTCGCCCGACGTTGTTTCTGCGGCCTGATAGTAGTAGACTATGCTGTCGCGCAAAATATCGTACTTTGCAAGCACAAAATGTTCCGACAGCCTGTTAAGCTGTTTCGGTGAAAACCCGATCGTCGCTTCAAGGTCCTCGGGCAGTTCCTTCGGCTCTATCTGCGCGGGTGTCGTATAGTCATAATGGATATCGGCCGTCGGCTGTTCCTCCTGCACGATATCATCGTCATAGCCGTACTCCTTGCCCTCGCCCTTCGAGGCGTTGTAGGCTATTATAACCCCACCTACACCGATAGCCAGCACTATGCCCGCAAGCACTGTTTTCATCACTTTATCGTTATTGTTTGCTTTCATTGATAAATGCCTCTTTTAATGTTTTTTATACAATAGAATATTATAATATATTATCCGACGTTTTGCAAGTACTATATTTGACCCCTGCATATCGATGTTTTCAGCGTTCTTCAAACTTTATCGTTTTTGTCAGCCTGTCCGTGCCGACGACCGTATTCGGAAATATATCCGCAGCCACACTCAAAAATTCTTCGGGGTCGGTCATAGCGGGTGAAAAATGCGTCAGCCACAGTTCCTTTACATCGGCGGCTTTAGCGATATTTGCCGCCTCGCGGTAAACCGAATGTTTATGTTTTACGGCTTTTTCAAGCTTTTCGTCGTCACCGTAAAGTCCCTCATACACCAAAAGGTCTGCATCCCTGAAAAAATCGGGCATATCGGCAGTCGGTCTGGTATCGGTGCAGTAGCACAATTTTATACCCTTTCGCGGCGCGCCAAGCACTGTATCGCAGGTATATTTTTGACCGTTATACTCTGCCGTTTCACCCTTTTGCAGGACCGACCACAATTCTTTTGGAATGCCCAGTTCCATAGCCTTTTGCGGGTCAAACTTGCCCGCACGCGGTATATCGAGGCTGTAGCCGTAGCAGGATATGCGGTGATCGACCTGCATTGCTTTCAGGTCAAACTCGCTTATATTTATATTTTCGTATTTTTCCTTTAATTCTATATAATTTATTGCAAAGGGCAGCTCGGGCGCGATAAGGCGCAGGCCTTCCGCGATTTTCTTCACACCCTCGGGCCCCGCGATGGTCAGCGGTTCCGTCCTGTCGGAATTTCCTATAGTAAGCAGCAGCCCCGGAAGGCCCGAAATATGGTCGGCGTGAAAATGGGTATAGCAAATAAGATCTATCGTTTTAAAGCCCCAGCCAAGCATCTTCATAGTCACCTGGGTACCCTCGCCGCTGTCTATCAGCATCATTCTGCCGCGTTTACGCACAAGCAGACTTGTCAGAAAACGTTCGGGAAGCGGCATCATTCCGCCCGTACCCAAAAGCGCAATATCTATCATAAACCGAGTATCCTCTCCGCGTTTTTATAAAACACATTTTCTTTGTCTTTATCGCTTATCTTCTCGCTTTCTACGGCCGCAACATACATATTGCAGTTGCAGATGGGAAAATCCGAACCGAACAAAAATCTTTCGCTGCCTACCCTTGAAATGCCGTATTTAAGCAGGCCAAAGCGGAAAATTCCCGTTCCGCTCAAATCAAGATAATAGTTTTCAAATTTTTCCATACGCTCCAGGTGACGAAGAAAGCAGGCTTTATCGTTGGGATGTGCGGCGACGAAGGTAATATCGGGAAAAGCCTCAATGGCTCGATCCATACTCTCCTCCTGCATAGTATGTATGGAAACGCACTTATACCCAAGATCGTGTATAGCCTCGTAAAGTTCGTGCATAGCATCGTTATAGTAGACCTCCCAGTCCATAAAATACGGCACCAGTTCGCCCACCATTTTAACGCCCTCCGCACGGCAGCGCGTAAGCTCCTCTATACTGTTATGCACAAAATACGGGTGGATGTGTATACCGGGTTCATAAAAATCGCCCCACATACGTTTAAGTGTAAGCGCGGAGTTATTCAGCTGCTGGATCTTCTCAAAACTTGCTTCTTCCATACGCTCTATTACACTGCCGCATATTTTGTCCACCCCAAAACTTTTGACGGTGTCCTTAAAGTCTTCGGGGCTCAACACCGTGTTTTTGTAGAAGCACACGTTCTCCGTCTCGTGATAAAACGGATGTGTATGAAAATCAATTACCTTCATTTGCTTTCCCTTCTTTAAAATAAATTTGATAAACAGCAGTGTTTCCTTAAAACTGAAAGTAAATAAACTCTCCGAGGCCCGAAAATACGCCCGCCGCTATTATCAGCGCCGCTATTGCATAGTAAAAAACAAACCTTACAGCAAACGGCAGCTTATTCATCATTACGTTTATATCCTCAAACGGCATACTGATCAGTTCAATAAACATCAGCAGCGCTATCGCACCCAGTACCAGAAGTATGTCGAAAACCCCAAGCCCAAGTGAATTGAGTGTATCATACAAAAACTGCATATCATATATATTTTCAAAACCCGTTGTAAGATTTTTGAAAATATATAAACAATCCGAAATGCTGTTTGCGCGGAAAGGTATCCACGCCAAGAACACCAAGGCGACCGTAATTATCCACCTGAAAGGCAGAGTTGCAGCCATTATCAGCCTTTTGGCGATGCTGTCATTCCATTTTTTAAAGCGAAACACCGTATTTTCTATCACCTGGTAAATGCCGTGCAGAAAACCCCACAGCAAAAATGTCCAGTTTGCGCCGTGCCAAAGGCCGCTTACGCAGAAAGTTGTAAGCAGATTGAAATTTTTTCTGAGCCAACCGCAGCGGCTGCCGCCCATCGGGATATAAAGGTAATCCCGAAACCAGCTTGAAAGCGATATATGCCATCTTTTCCAAAAATCTTTTATGCTTGAAGCGAAATACGGACGGTTGAAATTTTGCATAAGGTCTATGCCAAGTACTTTTGCACAGCCCTTTGCAATATCGGAATAACCGCTGAAATCGCCGTATATTTGAAAGGCAAAAAACACGGTTGCCGCAATAAAGGCTATACCGTTAAAATCCTTTGGCGAATTGTAGACCGTATTTACCAGCACCGCTGCCCTATCGGCAATAACTATCTTTTTAAAATATCCCATAAGCATATATTTTGCGCCCATAGAGATATTGGAAACATCAAATTTATTTCTGCGGAAAAGCTGTTTCAAAAGCCTGTCCGCCCTTTCGATAGGTCCCGCCACAAGCTGCGGAAAAAACATTATAAACAGCGCAAAGCGAAAAAAATTCTTCTCCGCCTTGTACGTTTTTCTGTAAACATCTATCACATAGCCAAGCCCCTGAAAGGTATAAAACGAAATGCCCATAGGCAGTACGATATCAAACTCACCTATAGGATATTCGCGGCCTGCAAGCGCATACAGCTTTGCAAGGCTTGTGCTGATAAAAACAAGATATTTAAATATAAACAAAATGCCGATATTTAAAATTATCGCGGGAACAAGTGCTTTTTTGCCCATACCCTTTTCTATGCCAAGCGCAGCCGTATAATTAAGCAGGCTTGAAAACAGGATAAGCACAATAAGTTCGGGGCGCCACGCCATATAAAAAATACAGCTTGCGATAAGCAGCATCACCCACCGCGCTTTGTGCGGCAGCACATAATATATACCCGTTACCGCGGCAAAAAATATAATAAACTGCAGTGAGTTAAAAAGCATTTGTACCGTTCCTTTCATTTTTTCGGCATTATGTGCAAAAACAATATACCATAATAATTATAACTCACATACATAAAAATATCAACCACAAATTTTTTGCGCAAAAAAGCCCCGCAAAAAACGGGGCTTGATTTTATGATCATCTTTTGAACATATCGGGGTCTTCTTTTATCTTTTCTTC
>CAMNCZ010000058.1 GCA_946534775.1 uncultured Eubacteriaceae bacterium | reverse complement strand
ATGTAAATGCCGACGGCAAGCAGGATGCGCAAGATGCCGAACTGCTTATGGAACATATCTCAAACACAATAGAACTTGACGAAAAATCACTTGAATACGGCAAAATGGAGGAGACCGAAGAGAACGTAAGCATACTTGATGTTATAGCTATACTTAACCTTGCGGATACCGAAAAATAATAAAGGGTACCTCTAAAAATGTCTGCTGACGTTTTATCCGAAACAATGAGAAAAGCACCGCGAAAAACGGTGCTTTTTTGATTCTTACATAAATTTTAAATCTGCGTTTTAAATATCATCTATGTCCGTATCAATATCAAATTCATTAGTGATATGTGTTATTTCAAAGCCCGCAAGTTTTGCCAGCTCTTTAATGGTATTGCGTGATATCTTTTTTCCCTGAAATTCGATAAGATCTTCCATTTCACCCGTAAAGATATCGGCAGGCTGATATTTTCTTAAAACTATCTTGTCACCGCTTGTAAAAAATTCCACACTATCACCGACATTCCAGTCAAGGTTTTTGCGAAGTTCCTTGGGAATGACGATACGCCCGAGATTGTCGATAGGGCGTGTAATACCTATTGGTTTCATAGCTACACCTCCGGCTATAATACCGGGGGAAACTCCCCCTTTTTTTGAAAAATTTATTTCTCCTAATAATATTTTATCAAAATAATAAGCAAATGTAAAGTAAAAAATGAAATTATTTTCATAAAAAGTATTTTAATCGTAAATGTGATAATGAAAAATAAAAAATAAAAAAACACTTGACAAATTGTATTTAGTGTATTAATATATATAGTACAGTTAGAACACTTATATATTTACGAAAGGAGCAAACAATATGTTTAAAATAGATCTGCGCAGCAGTATACCTATTTACGAGCAGCTTGTACAGCAGGTCAAGCGCAGTATCGTGCAGGGGTTGCTTAAACCGGGCGATGCGCTGCCCTCGGTGCGGAAGCTTGCGGCCTCTATCGAGGTAAACCCAAACACTGTTGCAAAAGCCTATCAGGAACTGGAGCGGCAGGGCGTTATAATCACCGTAAGGGGAAAAGGAACGCTTGTAAACGATATACCGAAGACTGTAGACACCGATGCGGCGGAGAAAATGCGGCCGCTGATAACGGAGCTTATCTATGCGGGAAAAACCAAAGAAGAAGTGACGGATATTGCAGCTAAGATATATGACGAGATAAAGGAGGGGCAGAACAATGCTTGAAATTAAAAATTTAACCAAAAAATTCGGCGGTTTTTGTGCCGTTGACGATTTTTCGCTTTCGGTGGAAAAAGGCACGATACACGGACTTATAGGGGAAAACGGTGCGGGCAAAACAACGGCGATAAAATGCTGTGTGGGCATATTCAAGCCCGACGGCGGGGAAGTGCTGCTTGATGGAACGCCCGTTTATGAAAACCCCGCGGCCAAAATAAAAATAGGCTATGTGGCAGACAGCAACACTATGTACGAGGACTATACCTGCGCGCAGATGCGGGATTTCTTTGCGGAGGTTTATCCGGATTTTGACAAGGAAAAATTTTCGGGGCTGAACGATATATTCAAACTGGACCCGAAGCGCAGGGTCGGCAGACTTTCAAAGGGTCAGCAGATGCGGCTTTCGTTTATGCTTGCAATATCCTCAAACCCCGAAGTGCTTATACTTGACGAACCCACAAGCGGTCTGGATGCATTCGCAAAAAAGCAGCTTTTGGATATAGTGATAGACGAAACGGAGCAAAACGGCCTTGCGGTGCTTATTTCATCGCACCATTTAAGCGAGCTTGAAAAACTTTGCGACGAGATAACCATTATGCAGAACGGCAGGGCAGAGTATCAAAGCAATATCGACGATTTAAAGGACAAGGTTAAAAAATTGCAGGTCATTTTTGACAAAACACCCGATTTGGACGTGCTGAAAGAAAGTTTCGGGGTTGAAAAACTGGGCAGTGTTTACTATCTTACCACAACAAATTATGATGAAAACACGGTGCCTGCGCTGAAACTTATGGGGGCATCGGTCGTGGAAGAGGTAGGCATAAGCCTTGAAGAAATATTTGTGATAACGGCGGAAAGCAGGTGATTTTATGACACCCATTTTTAAACGTGTATTCAAATCAGAAATTTATAAGGCGCTTATTATGCTGATGATAGCCATAGCAAGCCTTATGGCGCATACGGGCAGGGTATCGGAGTATACGGCTTTGGTTTACGATATCGCCGCTTCAAGTGATTTAAGCGAAGAAACATTTAAAACCATAAGCAGTGAAAAGTTTGATAAGGAATATATCCCGTTGAGACTGCACTATTCGGAATACGGATATTACTCTTCGATGAATAAATACAATGTGTATGTTCCCGATGTATTCTTTCCGATCAGGAACGAAACGGTGCGAAACCTGGATTTTGCCGCGGGTATGGGCTTTGCGCTTGCCGCAGCCTGCGCGGTGCATGTGTTTGCGGCTGAAAGACGGCGCAAAGGGCAAAGCTTTGAAAGCGCCCTGCCGTATAAGCGCGACAGGCTGTTCTGCGAGCGAGCTTTATGCGGTTTTATCGTGATAATTATTTATTTTGTCGGTGAATTTACAGTGCTTTCGCTATGGATAAGGCATTTTATGCCGAGTGTGCGCTTTGTGGCACAAAGAATGTGTATGCCCGATGATTATATGAGTGAAGTGGAGTTGTTTTCACATATAGGCGGCCGTGTTTTGACAAATCTGCGTCTGACGCTGTTTTTTTACACGCTGATGCTGTTTATGCAGACACTTTTCGGCAGAAGCGTTTACGCGGCGATAATAACGGGCGGCGCACTTGTTGGCGGCTATTGGATGCTTGCGGGCATTGCGGATTTTTACAATGTATTTTTGTACGATACTTTAAGCGGCAAAACATTCGCCGCACTCGGGGAAAACTTATCTTCGCATATCACACAAAGCAGGGGGATGCTTATAATTACGGTGTTTACCGCAGTTTTTGCGGTACTTGCCTTTTGGCTGAACAAACACGCAAAGATAGAGCGTGCGGGCGATATATTTATGTTTACGCCCGTAAAATACATTGCGTGGGCAGGCTTTATGGTTGAGGGTGCGTTTACGTTTTTTCACTTTGCTTATTATTTTTGCAATTATACACCAAAGACTCTTTTGAGCGGCGCATTTCTGATAGTTTCGGGCGCTTTGCTTGCGCTGCTGATGCTTAAAAATCTCATTTTGAAAGGGGATTAAATTATGGATAAGATAAAAAATACATTTCCTATAATAAAGGCCGAGTTTGGGCGCAGTGTATGGGTGCTGTGGATAGCGCTGTTTTTGCTGATACCCGTTTGTGTGGGCAGAACGGCGCAAAATATTGAAACTATCGCTTATTATTCGTCTGTGTACCTTGTGCCGAATATCTACCTTTCATCGGAATTGCAGGAAATTATTTATTCGGCAAGCATATTCTGGGCGGCGCTGCTGGTTTTTGTGCAGTACACCCGCGATTATCCCGATTTTTCGCGTGCCTTGCCATATACAAACAAACAGCTTATTCTTGCCAAATCCGTGACTGCGGCGTTTATATCCGCCGTTACGGCAGTGGTGTATGCGGTTGTACTGTTTGGCTTTGCGGAAAAAAACAGCTGGCTTATAAACACCGTAAGTTGGGCTTTCAGGGACTATTATGAAGATGTTTTCGATAAAAACTTTATTGTGCTGAGTGCGTTTGCCGCCTTTGCGTTTGCGTTTGCCGTGTACTGGTTTATCTCGCTTTGCTGCTGCGTAAGCAAAAATGCGGTAACGGGCATTGCGCTTGCGGTACTTGCGATTTTCGCCTTTTCGGGGGTTATGAACATATTGGATAATTACATTCTGACAGACACCGATATCGTTACGCCGCTGAGAAAGCTGCTTCAAAATTTCGGCGCACAAAACTACACTTTCACTTTTTTAATGCTTATCGTGTCGCTTATATTGTTTATACCGTCGTTTTGGGCGGCGCTGAGGTTTTACGGCGGCGGAGAGTCGAAACATCCTCTTTTCCGCTATGACGGGGCGGCGATAACGGCAATAGCGCTTGTAAGCATCGGTGCGGCCTGCTTTACGCCCGAGTTTGCCGAAATGCGCGACAATATCCCGCTTGCGCTTGTTATAGGCGGCATTATAGGGCTGTTAATGAGCCTTACGGTAAATAAACTGCTGATACGGAGGTGTCAATAATGAAAAAATATATTGCGGCATTGCTGCTGCTTTGCCTTGCGGGCTGCGGCGCCAAAACCACGGGATACGGCATAGACTACAAGCTTGAAGATACCGCTTCTCAAAAACAGCTGATAGCGCAATACCGCGACATAAGTTTAAAGGTCGATGAGGATAACGGCAGAGAACTGAGTGAAGATCAGCTGAGCGGTGAGACCGAGGAGGAGAGAAAAGCGCATTTAAAGCAGGTGCTTGAGATAGATGTTGATAAAGAACTGGCAAAAAGGGAAGATATTACCGACGAGATATTTGACGTACCGACAGACGCGGTGCGTGTTTACCGCGACAAAAAGCACCCCGAAATGCTGTTTTGCTATAAAAAGCAGTCCGATACGCAGGGAACGGGCGGTTATGCTGTGGTCGGTGATGTGCTGCTGTGTGCCGAAGAATATCGCCCGTTTATAGATGATATCGGCAAAAAAACGGGGCTTTTGTACAGCGGTACCTCACTCGGGAAAGAATATTTGTCTGCCGCATATTACGAAAATGAGGGCACGCCGTATTTCTATACGGGCAAAAATATGATATCGTTTGCGAACTATGCGTTTTTGCTGCAAAATCAATTTATGTACATCTTAAAAGATGAACCGGCGTATAAAGACCTGCCGCTGAAAGTAAACTTTTATATGGATCGGGACGAAATAAAGTATGTAAATATCTTTTTTATGACAAACAAAAATACAAACAAGCTGACGGAAAATAATTTAAAACAGCTTGCCTTTGATACAAGGGCTGCGGAACTGCTTAACGAACTCTACAGCCAAAATAAAGATGCACAAGGCACAAAAAACGACATAAAATACACCTACCGCCAAAATATTACCAAGGGCGAAAACAATATGTGGCTGAATGTGCTTGCGCTGGAGTATTGAAAATAAAAAGAGGGTGGCGCTTAATGCGACACCCTCTTTTGTTATCAGATCTTTTCTATATTTACATTTTCCATTACGATATTTTCGGCGTGTTCGGTTTTTATATCTTTTGAGGATGCGATGTTTATGTTTTTGAGTGTGATATCGTGTACGGGCATAGCGCTAAGTCCGCTGATGGAGATAGGTGTACCTGCCTTTGCGCAGCGCACGTTTTCTATGTACACGTTTTTAAACTCGGGTATTTCCTCGGGGGCAACTTCGGTGCCTGCCTTGGTGTCCATATCGTAGCCCATAGTAAAGATAATGGCTTCTTTGGGTATCTCGGTCATATCGATGTTGTTTACATAGATATCCTCGACTACGCCGCCGCGGCCGATACAGCTTTTAAAGCGAAGGCCCGTATCCGTGCCGATAAATGTGCAGTCGCTTATATAAATGTTTTTAACGCCGCCCGACATTTCACTGCCTATTACAAAACCGCCGTGTCCGTGATAAACGGTACAGTTTTTAAATTCGACAAATTCGCAGGGCTTGCCCAGTTTTCTGCCGTCTTCGTTCTTGCCCGATTTTACGCAGAGGGCATCGTCGCCAACATCAAACACACTGTCGTATACCTTTACATATTTGCAGCTGTCCACGTCAAGACCGTCGCCGTTTTGCGAGAACCACGGATTGCGCACATTTACATTGCGTATGGTGACGTGTTCGCAGCACCAGGGGTGTAAATTCCACGCAGGTGAGTTCTGGAAAGTGACACCGTCAAGCAAAACTTTTTTGCAGTTTGTAAAATTGACCATTGCAGGGCGCAGGAAATCGCGGTATTTCTCACATTCCTCTTTGTTTCTTAAAAGTTCGGGATTTTTAACAAGGGTAAGATTGCCCTGTTTTGCGGCCTCGGTCGGCCACCAACTCTCTTCCTTGCCGTCAAGTACACAGCCGCCGCTGCCGATAAGGCTTGTCCACTGCCTTTCGGGCAGTTTAAAATGCTTTACGGGTCTCCACGCGCCGCCGCTGCCGTCTATAACGCCGTCGCCCGTTATAGCCACATTCTCAAGTTCAAGCCCGTATATGGGCGATACGCAGCGATAGGTGAAAAAGCCTTCAAAACTGGTGTTTATAAGCGGATAATCATTGAAATCCGCCGAGAAAAGAATGACTGCGCCCCTTTCAAGGTGCAGATCTACATTGCTTTTAAGCTTTATCGGGCCCGTAAGCCAGATGCCGCGCGGCACAACAACGTGACCTCCGCCCGAAGCGGAACACTCATTCAAAGCCTTTTCAAAGGCCTCGGTGTTTTTTACCCTGCCGCCCGAAACGGCGCCGAAATCGGTTATATTGTAAGTTACATCCTTAAATTCGGGAACAATAACATCAAAATCTATTTTTTCCATAAGAACACCCCTTTTTGTATTGATACTTACATAATACCATATATGGAATGAAATTACCAGCGTTTTTTTGTAAATTCCGATTTAACGCACAAAGGCTATTGTAAATTCAGCTTGATTTTACGCCCGTCAACCCC
>CAMNCZ010000057.1 GCA_946534775.1 uncultured Eubacteriaceae bacterium | reverse complement strand
CATGCCCCGCAGGGTTATAGTAAAGGACATTTTTAAATGTCGTTTACTATAATTAGAATAGGATAAAATGCATTTTTGGAAAGGAGGTGATGAAAATGGCTTTAACACCAAAAAGAAAGAAATTTTGTATGGAGTATGTAAAAAACGCAGATATGTATGATGCGGCAATAAAAGCGGGGTATTCCGAGGCAACTGCTAAGAAGGCTGCTGAAAAGATAATGCAAAATATTGAAGTGCGTGCGTACATTGCGGAATTATTACAGAGTGAAAAAGGTGGGACGACTGCCAACGAAGATGAAGTACTTGGATATTTAAGCTCGGTAATGCGGGGAAAAGAAAAAGACGAGGTACTTAGTTGGATAGGCGGAGGTGTTCAGGATGTTACCGAGATAGATGTTTCGGCAAAAGACAGATTGAAGGCTGCCGAATTGCTTGGCAAGCGATACAATCTTTTCAAAGACAAAGTGGAGGTAAACGGTGTGACGAAAATAGTTTTTTCGGGTGAAGGTGATTTAAATGAATAATATTTATCTGCCCGATGTTGTGGGAAAGGGGTATGGTGATTACTGGAGGTTTACCGGGCGCTACCGCGTATGCAAGGGCAGCCGTGCAAGCAAAAAAAGCAAAACTACGGCGCTTAATTTTATATACAGGCTTATGAAATATCCGCAAGCGAATCTGTTGGTGGTGAGAAAGGTTTTTTCGACGCTGAAAGACAGCTGTTATACGGAGTTGAAATGGGCAATAAGCAGGTTTGGCGCGGAAGAATTGTTTGAGTGTAAATTAAGCCCGCTTGAAATTGTGTACAAGCCGACGGGACAAAAAATTTTTTTCAGAGGACTTGACGATCCGCTTAAAATAACGTCAATTACGGTTTCGACAGGTTGTTTATGCTGGCTTTGGATAGAAGAAGCTTATGAGGTAAATGACGAAAATGATTTTAATATGATAGATGAAAGCATCAGAGGGCAGGTGCCCGAAGGACTTTTTAAACAGGTGACGCTTACTTTTAATCCGTGGAATGAAAAACATTGGATAAAGAAGCGTTTTTTTGATGCAGACGACAGCAATATATTGGCGAAAACCACAAATTATCTTTGCAACGAGTTTTTGGATGAAAGCGATCTGAAAGTGTTTGAGGATATGAAACGAAACAATCCCCGCCGTTATCAAGTTGCGGGACTGGGGGAATGGGGAATAGTTGACGGGCTTATCTACGAACGCTGGGAAGAACGCGAGTTCAGGCTGAAAGATGTTATAAATGAAGATACACAGGCGGTGTTTGGGTTGGATTTTGGGTACACAAATGATCCTACGGCGCTGTTTTGCGGGATAATCAATAAAGAAACAAAGGAAATTTTTGTTTTTGACGAGCTTTACGAAAAGGCGCTGAGCAACGAACAGATAGCCCAAAGGATAATAAAAATGGGATACAGCAAGGAGATAATCGCGGCCGACAGCGCCGAACCGAGAAGCATAGACAGGCTGAGGGAACTTGGAATAAGGAGAATAAGGGCGGCAAGAAAAGGAAAGGACAGCATAATAAGCGGTATTGATTTTTTGCAGGATTATAAAATGATAATAAAGCCAAAATGTGAAAATTTTATACGCGAAGTGGGCAACTACAGTTGGGAAAAGGATAAAGCGGGCAACAGGATAAACAAACCTGCGGGAGGTTTTGATCACCTGATGGATGCGATGCGTTATGCGGTGGAAGATCAGGCGAGGGGTGATGTGTTCAGCTTTAAATAGAAACAAGGAGAAAATTTTACAGGAGGAGAAAATGAATTTTACGGAAAAAATGTTTGGAATACGGCCTGTCGAGTATTCACGGCCAATGACATATACGGAATTTTTTGAAAAACAGATAAGGGAGTTTAAAATGTCGCGTGCGCTGCGTGAAATGATAGAGGGAGAGAAGTATTTTGCGGGCATACACGATATTCTTTTCAGAAAACGCACTGCGATAGGAGAAAACGGTGAATTGACTGAAATAGAAAATTTACCCAACAACAGAATAATCGATAACCAGTATAAAAGGCTTGTCGTGCAGAAAGTAAATTATCTGCTTGGCAGGCCTTTGGCGGTTGTGGCAAAAGACAAAAAATATGATATGTTATTAAACCGATATTTTAACAAAGATTTTCAAAGGCTTATGAAAAATATTGGGGAAGATGCCATAAACTGCGGTATCGGTTGGCTTTATGTGTATGAAAACGATGAGGGAGAACTTTCTTTCAGAAGATTTAAACCTTACGAGGTAATACCCGGCTGGGCGGATGCGGAGCATACAAAGCTGGATTATGCGATACGTTTGTATGAATTGGTCTGCTATGAGGGCAGACAGGAGAAAATAACGGAGAAGGTGGAGATATATGAAAAAAACGGCGTGAGTTACTACACGCTTGTGGCAGGAAAATTAATGCCCGATGAAGATAAGAGGCCGCACAATTATATGTTGAGCGGAGATAAGGAATTTAACTGGCGTAAGATACCGCTTATACCGTTTAAGTACAATGCAAAGGAAATTCCGCTGTTGAAGGACGTGAAAACTTTACAGGACGGGTTGGATCTATTGATGTCGGATTTTCAGAACGGTATGGAAGAAGATGTGAGAAATACCATACTTGTGCTGAAAAACTATGACGGTGAAAATTTGGGAGAGTTCAGGCAAAATCTTGCGGCCTACGGTGCTGTTAAGGTAAGAACGGTCGACGGCAGCGAAGGTGCGGTTGAAACACTCAATATTGAGGTAAACAGTGAAAATTACGAAAACATAATAAGGATATTTAAAAAGGCGATCATCGAAAACGGCAGGGGTTTTGATACAAGCGAACTGAGAAACAGCGGTACGCCCAATCAGATGAATATACAAAGCGTTTACAGTGATACAGACCTTGATGCAAACGGTATGGAAACAGAGTTTCAGGCCGCATTTGAGCAGCTGCTGTGGTTTATTGATGTGCATTTGTACAACAGCGGTATGGGGAAATTTAACGGCGACTGTGAGATAGTTTTCAATAGGGATATGCTTATCGATGAAAGCGGAGTTATAGAAAACTGCGTTAAAAGTAAGGACCTTATCAGTATTGAAACGGTCGTAAAAAATCATCCTTGGGTAGATGATGTGCGCGGGGAATTAAAAAGAATGGATAATAATACAGAAAAATAATAAAGAAAGAAGGATCAAAATGAAAGAAAAACTGATAAATATAGGACTTAACGAACAACAGGCAAAGGCGGTTATGAAACTGTACGAAGGGAGTGTAACTAAGGAAAAATTTGGCGAGGTCAAAGAAGAAAATGCATCGCTTATAAAGAAAACGGAAGAGTTGAAAGAAAAAAACAGGGAACTTGCCGCTGCACATAAGGCGGAGATAACGGCACTTAAAATAGATAATGCCGTTAATGCGGCGCTGATAAGCGCGGGGGCAAAAAACAAGAAGGCAGTGAGGGCTTTGCTCGAAACAAAGGATTTTATGTTAGACGAAAACGGTGATGTATCGGGTCTTGAAGAACAGATAAAGGCGTTGAAAGAAAGTGACGGTTATATGTTTGAAAGTGCGCCGAAACTGAAAGGCGTTGTACCCGGGGAAAGCAAAGACGGCCTGCCCGGAAAAAGTTTTGACGAAATGACCTATTCGGAACAGATGGCATATCTGGCGACTAAATGAAAGGAGGATGTTTATGAGTGATCTGTCTTTGTTTTTAAAGAGCAACAAAAAACCGAGGGAGTGTTTTAAGTATGCGGCGACCAAAAGCCTTTGCGACGAAAACGGAGAGCCGTTGTTATGGACGATAAAGCCCGTAACGACAAAGCAAAGTGAGGAGATAAGGGAAAGCTGTACGACGGAAGTGAATGTGGGAGGAAAAAGAAATTCGTTTCAGACCAAACTTGATGTATCGAAATATCTTGCAAAACTTGCGGCAGCCTCCGTAGTTGAACCGAATTTATATAATGCGCAGCTTCAGGACAGTTATGGCGTAAAAACACCGGAAGAGTTGGTATATGCAATGATAGACGATCCGAAGGAATACAGCGAACTGCTTGAAAAAATTAGCGGCTCGGCAGAGGAAAACAGCTTGAGTGAAAAGGCGCAGCAGGCAAAAAACTGATATACGGGGGCGATATTGAGGCGGCTTATGCATATTATGCGCTGCATAAATTTAATATGCTGCCCTCGGATTTTGCAAAACTTGATATTAACGAAAAGGCATTTATTATTGCCTGTGTTGATATAAAAAGGGCCGAAGATGAAAAGGCCGCAAAAAAGAAAAAATAGAATTTGCTTTTAAAGGGGGTGAGGCCTTTGGGTGTAAAGAAAAAATGACGGACGCAAACAAAATTTTATTTGATAATCATATTTAATATTAAAAAAGGAGATGTTTTATTTATGGCAAAATTTAATTCTAAAAGTTTTAATCCGCAGGCTTTTGGTGCTTATGTGGACAGAATACCAAATGTTACAAAAAGTGAACTTGCGCGTTCGGGTGCGGTGGGTGTAAACGAAAACGCAAGGGCTGCACTTTCAAACCAGACGGGTGCGGTTTATGCAAGAGTACCTTATTTTGGCAGGATATCTGCAAGCACATCGCAGAACAACGACGGTGCGAGCAATATAACCACAACAACTACAACTACTTACGAACAGGGTTTTGTTGTGGCATCGCGTATGGACAGCTGGACTGAGAGAAGTTTCAGTAAAAATATAACCGCAGGTGTGGATTTTATGGATAATGTTGCGGCGCAGATAGCCGATTATAAGGCAGAAGTTCAGCAGATAATGCTGCTTAAAATGCTTAAAGGCATTTTTTCTATGGCAACTACAGGCTCATCGCTTGAGGCAGTGTCTGCAAAGGAGTTTATTGAAAAGCATACTTTTGATGTGACTTCAAGTGAAACGGGAAAGGTGGATGCTTCTACACTCAATTCAGCGATATTTCAGGCATGCGGCGATAACAAGGCGGCTTTTAAGCTTGTCATTATGCATTCTGCGGTAGCAACAGGGCTTGAAAACCTTAATCTTTTTAAGTTTCTTACTTATACCGACAAAGACGGCATCACAAGAGATCTTAATATAGGTACATGGAATGGCAGAACGGTGCTTGTTGATGACGGTATGCCCGTTGAGGAGGTGGCTGCCTCGGGAGATACGCCTGCTTACACAAAGTATACGACATACATACTTGGTGAGGGCGCTGTAGTGCTTGATAATATCGGTGATTCCGTTCCTTATGAAATGAGCCGCGATCCCGCAACAAACGGTGGTATGGATACGCTTTATGTACGCGATCGTTATATTTGCGGTGTAGAAGGTCTCAGTTTTGAAAAGCCTGCAAGCGTTGTTGCATCCGCTGCAAACTCAGACCTTGAGGACGGTGACAACTGGTGTATAATAAATGACGGCGTGACCGCAATACCGCACAAATCAATCGCTGTCGCAAGAATTATCTCAAAGGGCTGATATTATGTCTGAGGATAATAACGGCAGGACCGATGAGTTTTGCGAGGAGATAAGATCAAGGCTTTTACAGCTTGGCTACGAAGTGGCGGAAAGTGACGAAGAGGCGCTGGATTTTGCGGCGGACAGGACCGTTGAGAGGATAAAAAATCTATGCAATACCGATAGGATACCCGATACGCTTGAATTAAAGGCTGTTGATATGGCCTGCGGTGAGTTTTTATCGGGGAAAATGGTGTTCGGCGGTCTTGACGGTTATATTGAAAGCGACGGGAAGCTTATAAAGACTATATCCGAGGGTGATACTTCCGTAACTTATATGGAAAGAAAAAGCTGTGAGCAGAGGATAGAAGAATTTATTGCAGCGCTTTGCGGCAATGACAGTGAAATAATAAGCTGCCGCAGACTTAAATGGTAAAGAAAGGACTGATAAAATGAGCATAAGGGAAGCACTTGAAAGCCTGTTTACGGGAGAATGTACCGTGTACGGGTTTGAAGATGTCGTTGAAGACGGCATTACAAGGCAGGAAGAGAGGGTAATTTACGAGGGGAAATGCAGGCTGTCCTACAATCTGAAATACGGCAGGATACGAGAAGGTATACAGACATCGACCTTTGACAAGGCGGAGCAGAGAATAAGTTTATTTTTAACAAAAGACTGTATTATACCTGCGGGCAGCCGTGTTATTGTAAGGCAAAACGGTATTGAAACAGAGTACAGGACAAGCGGTTGTGCGGCGGTTTATACAAACCATCAGGAAATAGCACTGAAAAATGCAGACCAATACAGCTGAGAAAGGAGGATATTATGGAAAATTCTATGGAGATCAAAAATATCATAAAGGCTGTCAGTGCGGCTGTAAATGGGGAGTTTGATGATATAACGGTGTATAATGAAAAGGTGGAACAGGGATTGAGATTACCCTGTTTTTTTGTTTACTGTAAATATCTTTCAAGAAACAGATACCGTGGGCAGAGATTTATTGCCAAAAACGAGATATGTATTCAGTATATACCGAGTGACAGCCAAAGAGAAAACGAAATCATAGATGATACGGTGCAGAGACTTTATGAATGTACGCGTTATATAACGGTATACTGCGGCGGAGGCGAAATGCTTTTGGACGGTACAAATGCGCATTACGAAAAAAAGGACGGTTACATAAATTTTTATGTGAATTACGATATATTCTATCGCATTGTCGATGAAACAGCATTGATGGAGGATCTGACGGTTATCAATAAGGAGGAATCGGCTTGAAAGAAATTAAAGAAGA
>CAMNCZ010000056.1 GCA_946534775.1 uncultured Eubacteriaceae bacterium | reverse complement strand
GGCTCTTTTATCTTTTGCTCTTTCACACGTTTGCGCAGTTCTTCAATAATGCTTGTTGAAGTTTCCACGCCTATATCCGCCATAATAAGCGCCTCTTCAAGTTCCTCATAAAGGTCCTCGTCAATAGTCGTAAAGGCCTTTAAAACATTTTCAACACCCGACATAATATTATTTCTGGTTTTGGAAAGGCCTGCCTTTATCTTTTCAAAAAAGCCCTGTTTCCGCTCGGGTTCCTCCGATTCTTCTTCGGAAATTTCTTCGGATTCTTCTTCGGAAGCTTCTTCTGTATCTTCTTGTGAAACTTCTTCGGCTTCTTCCGTGGTTTCTTCCACGGTTTCTTTGGTTTCTGCCGTCGCTTCCTGTCCTTCCTTTAACTCTTCGACAGCTTCTTCAAAAATTTCTTCCGCCGCCTCTTTTGTTTCTTTGAGTTCTTCTTTTATTTCTTCCGCCGCCTCTGTCGGCTCTTCTTTATTTTTCTTGCCGCCAAATTCTATAGGCTTTGTAAGTTCATATTTAAGTTTTGCGAAAAATCCCTTTTTTTCTGTATTTTCGTTTGTATTTTCGTTCGGGATCTCGATTTTTTCGTTATCCATTATATAATTCCTTTCTTATATAACCGCTTTACTATATAACCCCTTTTTCATCGGTAAAGTTTACGGAAACAAGCTTGGATATACCCTGTTCCTGCATAGTTACGCCGTATAATATATCGGCCGCTTCCATCGTACCTTTACGATGGCTGATAACAACAAACTGGGTCGTATCGGTAAAATGTTTTAAATAATTTGCGTATCTGTCTACGTTTGCATCGTCAAGCGCCGCTTCTATCTCGTCAAGGATACAAAACGGCGACGGTTTCATCTCCAGTATGGCAAACAGCAGCGACATAGCGGTAAGTGCCTTTTCACCGCCCGATAAAAGCATCATATTCTGCAATGCTTTGCCCGGAGGCTGAGCCTCAATATTGATGCCGCAGTTAAGGATATCGTTGTCATCGGCAAGTTTCAGCGATGCCGTACCGCCGCCGAACATTACGCGGAATACCCTTGTAAAATTTTCGCTTATTATTTTGAACTGTTCGCGGAACTGCGTTTCCATAAGCGTTTCAAGCTGAGTTATAATGCCCGTCAGCTTGTCTTCACTTTCGATTATATCGTCACGCTGATTTGTGTACAGATCGAAACGGGATTTTACCTCGTCATATTCCTCAACTGCGTTGGGATTGATCGGTCCCAGCCCTTTTATCTGCGATTTTAAGCCGCGTTCTTCCTTTTGCAGCGCTTCATCGCTGTCTTCAAGCTGTTCGCAGCCTTTCGCCTCAATATATGTCATCTCGTAAGTTTCCCATATATTGTCATAAAGCTGCTGGCTTTTCTGCTTGGTCTGTTCCTGCCTTAACTCCAGCTTGTTAAGCTGATTGTTAAGCATTGATATAGTCTGTATGCAGTCGGTTATCTGCTGAGCCGAAGCCTCCGCAAGCTTGCTCAGTTCCGTCTTTTCGGCACTTAGTGCTTTAAGTTTTTCATTAAGTGCCTCATACTCTGCTTTAAGCGTTTCTATATCCTTGTAAGCCATTTCCAATTCTTTCTTTTTATCCGAAAGTTTGCTTTCAAGTTTTTCCGTCTGTTCGCGGCCGTCTTTTGCAGCTGCATCTATGGCGGCGATCTCATCATTTATACGGCTGATATCGGCATTAAGATTATTTATTGCATTTTCAACGCCGTTTATTTCAAGACGAAGTTCCATTATCTCGTTGCTGAAACTTTCGCGGCGTTCCCTGTCACCTTTGATAAGGCTTTGATGTTCTTCCAATTGGTCATAAAGGGAATTTATCTCGTCTTCAAGCGTTTTTATCTTCTCGGAATATTCGCTGTCTTTGGTTTTATTATCCTCCGCCGATTTTGAAATATCCTCATATTCCTTTTCAAGTCCCTGCTTTTGCTCGGCAATTCTTTCCAGTTCACCCTTTGCAAATTCCAGATTACTGTTTTCCTGCGTTCTGTTTATCACAAGTTCCTGCAATTCCGCACGCGCCTCGTCAAGCTTGTAATTGATATTTTCAAGCTTCTGCGCCGCTTTCTCAAGTTCCCCGTTTACGGTATGCTGCTGTTCAAGCAGTTCTTTCAGCTTGTCTTTAAGCTCCGCCATCTCACGTCCGCGCGAGAATATGCCGACAGCCTTTTTGCTTGTGCTGCCGCCTGTTACGGAACCACCGGGGTTGAATATTTCGCCGTCAAGCGTGACTATTTTATAAATATGATTTGTCTTTTTGGCAAGGTCGGTACCGTTGTCGATATCATCTACAACAATGACCCTGTCAAGCAAATTTGACATAATATTCTCATATTCGGGTGAATAAGTTATCAGTTCCTTTGCAATGCCTATTACCCCTTTTTCTTTTAGAAGATTATGCTTTTCGTTGCCGAGTGGTCTGCCCTTGACCGCAGTCATAGGCAAAAATGTGGCGCGGCCTTTTCTGCTTTCTTTCAAAAACCTTATCGCAGCCTTTACCGTCTCGTCATTGCGCGTTATGATATTTTGTACCGAACTGCCAAGCGCCGTTTCGATAGCCGTCTCATAGCGTTTGTCAAGTTTTATTACCTCACCTACAGCACCGCAGATACCTCTGAACTGCGGGTTTTTGTTGTCACGCTGTTGTAATACGGCCTTAACGCCTGTATAATAGCCCTCATACTCTCTTTCAAGGTCGGAGATAACTTTAAGACGAGAATTTTTTTCGCTTATCTCGCCCGAAAGTTTCTGCGCAAAAGCAGTTTTTTTGGCAATATCGTCTGTAAGCTGTTTTTTTTCGTTTGTAAAATTTTCTATATGTTCGCTTATCAGCCTGCCCTCTTCTTCAATACGGGCATAACGCTTTTCAAGCACTTTCAAGCTGACCTGCTTTTCCTCATAAGAAGCATCAAGGCCGTCAAGTTCCGCATCAAGCGTTTCCATACGCGCCTCATACTGCTGCATAACGGCCTGAATTTTGCTTTTTTCGCTTTTAAGGTCGTTCGCAGCATTCATTTTTTCAATAACCAAAGTATTGAACTCGGTCACTTTCTCTTCGCTTTCACTTACGCGCAGGTCAAATTTTTCAAACTCTGCCTGTTTTTCGTCATAAAGTTTCTGCTTGTTTTCAAGTCCAAGCTTTTTACCCTTTATCTCCGTTGCTATAAGTGATATTTTGTTCTGTTTTTCCGTACGCTGTTTGTCGGCATCCGCCATCTGCGCCTTTACACGATTTATATCATTTTTTATATGCTCTATCTCGTTTTTGTAAAGAGTCGTATCATTTTGGCGCTGTTCGTTTTGGGAACGCTTTTCGGCAATGTCGGAAGACGTATTTTCAATATCCTTTTCTACCGAAGAAAGTTTCTCCTTATTCTTTTCGCTTTCAAGCTTAATAAGGTTTTTCCTGTCCTCCTGCTCTGCGATATTGGCATTATAGCCCTTTATCTGCGTTGAAAGCTCATTTATATCTTTTTCAAATTTATCCGCCTCACGCACGAATATATTTATCTGTACCAATTTCAGCCTGTCTGCCAGCACAAGGTATTTTTTTGTCTTTTCGGCCTGTTTTTCAAGCGGACCTACCTGTGTTTCCAACTGCGCAATTATATCATTTACGCGCACAAGGTTTGCGTGTTCTTTTTCAAGGTTGTTTGCAGCTTCTGCGCGGCGTGTCTTGTATTTCACTATTCCCGCCGCTTCCTCAAAAAGCATACGGCGGTCTTCGGACTTTGTGGAAAGTATCTCGTCGATACGGCCCTGTCCGATAATGGAATAGCCTTCCTTACCGACACCTGTATCCATAAAAAGTTCCAGTATATCTTTAAGACGGCAGGCTGTGCCGTTTATAAGATAATCACTTTCGCCCGAACGGAAAACCCGCCTTGTTACGGTAACTTCGCTGTAATCAAGGTTAAGTTTTCTGTCGGTATTGTCCATTACCATAGATACCTCGGCAAAGCCCATAGGTTTGCGGTTTGCGGTACCGTTGAAGATAATATCCTCCATTTTGGCCCCGCGCAGGCTTTTAGCGCTTTTTTCGCCAAGCACCCACCTGACGGCATCGGCAATATTGCTTTTACCGCTTCCGTTGGGGCCAACAACGACCGTAATGCCCTTATTAAATTCAAGCCTTATTTTTTCGGGAAATGACTTAAATCCCTGTAGTTCCAATCGTTTTAAATACATTTTAGTCTCCGTAGCTGTGCCGATAAATTTTCAAATGTTTTATCATTATACTATATTTATCATATAATTTCAAGCCTTAGCCCGATTTGAATTTGCCGTCTTTTGCTTATTTGCATTTACGGTCTTTTCTTTCGGGATCTTTCTGATATATCTGTAACATTTTTTGTACTGTTTGTACGCTGCCGCATACTCTTCCTTAGTCGGTTCGTAACCGCCGAATGCTGTTTTTTCAAACAGTTCAAGAAGCAGATCGGGTACAACTCCTCGCGTGTTATACAGATAGTTTCCAAGCATTTTTACCGTATAGTGAGAATAATCGTCTTTTTCCGAAAAACTAACCAAATTTATAAGGTTTGCATAAAGTTTCAGCACTCGCTTTTTAACAGGCAGAAAAACAAGGAATATCCTAAGCAGTCTCTCTTTTATCCTGTCAAATAAAAGCACGAATATCACAAAAAACGACACTATTATAACTATGAAAAATCTGCTTAACCAAAAGAGTATAACAAATAAAAAGCCGCTGTTAAACCCGCCCGAACTCGGGGTTATGTTTCTGTAATCCGAAACCGTGGGGTCAAATGTCAGCCAGCCCGCCGCAGGGATATATACCTCGACAAAGGCGTGTGCATAACCGTCTCGCACGATAATATCTCCCGAATTTGTACGTTCAAAAGCGGCAAAGCCTTCCACATAACGCGCAGGCAGGCCAAGCGAACGTGCCATCAGTGTCATTGCGGTCGCATAACCCGCGCAGTAGCCCGTTTTGCTTTCAAACAGAAAATAATCTATCGAATTGTCGCTTGGTGAATACTCGGTCGAATATTTATAGCCGTTATCCGCAAAATAATTTACTATGGCATCGGCTTTTTCTATATCGCTTTTGCAGTTTACCGTTATCTGCTGCGACAGTTCCGCTATTCTGTCGGTAACGCCCGAAAGGTCGGTATAATCGTTGTAAGCACGCATATAATCAGCCTTTAGCCTTAACGCAGCCTCACTGCCCTCGCTTATTTTTTGATTTATTCTCTTTATATATTCCTCACCCGTCAGCCCGTCAAAACGCAGTTTTCTGTAAAGCTGCGGCCTTATCTCCGTTATCTCAACGGTATCATCAAGTTTTTCGGGCGTTTCTGCCCAGCCCCTTACACGCATTACCGTTGACGAGGGATAATATTTAAAATGTTTCAGCGTATATCTGCTTTCGTTATCCGTTACAGTGCCAAGCGGTGCGGGAAGATAAGTCGGGCTGAAACTTTCATCATACAGCTTTATCTGCGTTGTATCATAGAAAAACGACGGTTCGGGTATATCTTCGCCGTCAATAACTTCGTTTGCATCAAAAAGTATATCATCAACAGAATACTCGGGGTTTTCTGCGGAATACGGCGTATCATACCAAAAATTGCGCTTTTTGCTTTCCCATACATCACCGTCAAAGGTATCGTATACCTGACGGCGCAGATAGTATATCTCGTGCATACCGTCATCTTCCACATAAAAAAGCGGAGTACTGTCATAGCTGAAACCGCCTCTTCTTGTAGATGAACGGCTTGATGTGCTTTCATATCCGCCGCCCGTATTGCCCGCAAGAAGCAGGTTATCGAAAAAGTCCGCACTTTTTTCAAGCTGAGAACGATATGTAGGCTTTTTAACGGTCATTGCCAATGCACCCGTTACCGAAATAAAAACAGCAAAACTTATTATATAAGCACGGTCGTACTGCAATTTTCCGAGTATACGTTTATCCTTTGCGGGATCGATACGCCTGTTGTGTATCATAACGGCAAGAAAAAGCGTTATAATAAGCGTTATCATAATTTCGGGCATCGGGTCACCTCGTTTTGCGTAAAACACAAACGGGAAAAGCGTACACAACATTACACCCATACTTCTGTAGCGCACCTGCGTGAAATAATACAATATAGATGTCAGAAAAAAGCCGCCGCCCACAAACAGCGCACGCATATATGTGGGATGATATCCGCTTGTATCGTTATCACCGTAAAACCACGATATCGGATATACCCCTGTCCACGTTCCCCTGTAAAGCAGGGTCAGCGAATACATAACAGAGGCCATAAAAAGCAGCATATATACCGCACCGCCAAGCACCGGCTTTGATTTTAATTTATCAAAAAGCAGGTACAGTATAAGCTGACCGAATACCGCCATAATGGTATGAGACAAGGCAACAGGCTCGTAAATAATATATATTATGGAGTAACATATCGCACTGCCAAGCATTATAGGGCAGATATAGCGGCTTAGTCTTTCAGCCCACAAGGCGCGCCGATCTATATTTTTATTCTTTTTTCTTTTTTTTCTGTTCATATTTATACATCAGCACCCTTGTTAAATTCAAATTCTTCGGATATGGTCCAATGACCCGCGCACAAAAAGCTCAGTTCCGCAGACTGTGCGGATATTATAAGGCTGTCGGGGCAATTGGCCGCAACAGCCGCCGCATTTTCTTCATATCCCTTTACAGCCGCCGTAATACAAATAGGCGTTTTTCCTGCGTTAAGTATATCTTTTGGTATTATTTCGGACGACTCACACGGCACAAAGTCG
>CAMNCZ010000055.1 GCA_946534775.1 uncultured Eubacteriaceae bacterium | reverse complement strand
TTACGGTAAAATACTTATTGTTGACGAAACACACGGCGCACATTTTCCGTTTAACGCGGTTTTTCCGAAAACAGCGGCACAACAGGGTGCGGATATTTCGATACAAAGCTGGCACAAAACGCTTCCCGTGCCAAACCAGTGCGCCCTTATAAATATAAATTACGGAAGGGTCGATGCCGAGAAAATTAAACAGGCCTTTTCTATGGTAACAACGACCAGTCCGTCATATATTTTTATGGGACTTATGGATTTTGTACGCGGCATTTACACGGAAAATCCGCAGATGTTTGATGATTATACAAAAGAAATGATATCTGTAAGGAAAAAACTGTCGGGGCTTGAAAATATCGTTCTTGCGGAAAGTGAAATATATGATATCTCAAAAATAACGCTTTTGAGAAATTTTGAGGAAAGTACGGGATATCTTAAAAATGTATTCAAAGAACACGGGTTTGAACTTGAAATGACCGCACCGCAGTGTATGATAGCAATGACGAGCGCTGCGGATAATATGAAAAAAATAAATGAGTTTGCGGAATTGGTCTGTCTGTGGGATAAAAAACTTACACATAAAGCACCTTCCGATAAAAAAACGGAAAATCCTGATATACCTCTTTTATCGCAAAAAATAAATCAACGCAAAATTTTTTATGCGGATAAAACAAAGATATATCTCGATAAGGCTTGCGGAAAAATTGCGGCGGAACATATAACGCCGTTTCCGCCCGATATCCCCGCTGTACTTGCGGGCGAAAAAATAACCGCCCGCGACATAGATGCAATAAAACAATACATCAAATCGGGGGCGGAAATACTTGGCCTTGAAAATGATCGGATAAAAATAATCAAATATTAATAATAAAATAATTATTTTTGAGAAATACTTTTGTATTTACTGTCGGCTGCCTTAAATTCATCAAAGGCGGCCGTTATTTTTTCGGAATAACTTTTGTACGCGTTTGCTTCCATAGGGTCAAGGTCGTAAGAATTGCCAAGTTCCGAGGCAAGTTCATATAAACTTTGTGGGTCGTTCATATTTACCCTGTTTTGGGTGTAGGTGAGCATAATGTTTGTCATATATGCTTTTTGTGTCACGCTTTTTGCGCCTGCAATTCGTTCGGAATAGATATCAAGATCGGCCTGTAGATTTTCGGGTATCTCGATATACTGCGAGTAGCTTGTACAGACCGAAACAGCGTTGTCGATAGCGGTCAAAAGCTGAGTTTCGGCAGCTTTTTGCATTTTGTTGGCTTTTGATACCAATATAAAAAATATCAAAAGCAGCAACACCGTGACAGATGCAAGCGTGATTTCGGTTAATCTTATTACAGAAAGTTTTTTCATAATGTTCCTCGTTTAAATAAAGAATTAGTCAGTGTTTTCTCTAACAAATATACCCCAAATTCGGGAAAATGTCAACTATTTGTTATAACAGTAGCTAAGATAATATTTCATAACGTTTCTTGCGGCGGGAACGGCTTTACTGCCTTTACCTGCATTTTCAAGCAATACCGCTACCGCTATTTTGGGGTTATCCGCAGGTGCAAAAGCCACAAACCAGGCATGGTCTGCGCCGCCGCTGTTTTCGGCGGTACCCGTTTTGCCTGCGACCGTTATCGGGCCCGACAGGCCGTTTTGCGGTATAACCCCGCTTTCGGAAAGCGCACTGTCCGAGATGATATCGTCACTGCCGCCGTCAATTGAAAAAGCCGCATCTTCCGCTGTGCCGTAGCTGACGACTTGTTTCATCAGTTCGGTAAGTTTTGCCGCATCATCCGAGGACATAACCTGCGTTAATTTTGATGGTATGGTGATATTTTCCTTAAAGCCGAAATTGTTTATGCTGTGGTCAAGCAGATAAGGCTGCATCATAGAGCCGCCGTTTGCCACCGCGCCTGTTACCATTGCCATAAAAAGCGGGGAAACAAGTGTCTTTCCCTGTCCGATAGATGTATCGACAAGTTCGTGCATCGGGGAGTCTTCGTTAAGCATAAACAGCGGTTTGCTGTATTCCAACGGGAAATTGGGATCGACAAAAAATTTATCGGCTGTATTTCTTAACTTGTCGGCGCCGAGCATCGTACCTATTTTTGCAAAATATGTGTTGCAGGAGTAGGCAAAGGCTCTGTTCATATCCTCGCTGCCGTGGTCGATGGAGTTGTAGCAGTGAAGCACTTTTCCGCCGAAATTATCCTCGCCCTCGCAGTAATATTGGTAGTTTAAAAGCGAAGGGTCGTTTTCAAGCGCCGAAGCCGCCGTTATTATTTTAAATGTGGAGCCGGGGGGATAAAGGCCCTGGGCTGCGCGTGAAAGCAGGGGTGAGTTTTCCTCATCACTGTTAAGCTGTGTCCAGTTGTCGGCTACCGCGTTGGGGTCGTAATAGGGATAAGAGACCATAGCAAGTATTTTGCCGCTGTCGGGTTCAAGCGCAACTATCGCGCCCTTGCTGATGCCAAGCTGCTGCGCCGCATACTGCTGCAGATCGGCATCTATTGTAAGCACTACATCATTGCCGCGGATGTCTTTTTTTGCAATGACCGCCGCAAGGCTTTGATAAAGTTCGTTTGAAACGGTTTCCATTATATAGTTGTATTCGCTTTCAACGCCCGTTTTGCCGTTGCCCGTATACCCCGTTATGTGCGCAAAAGCGGCAGGGTAGTTATAAACGCGCTTGTAGCTGTAGCCGCGTGGGTCCGCCGCATTTTCGTATCTGACGGTCTCTGCGATGGGCACTTCGTCCGCATCGAGTATAGAGCCGCGCATAATGTTTTGCGAACTGTTTGAGATACGCGGATTATATGGATTGTTTATGATTTTTTCTCTGTCAAATACACTTATTTTTATAAGATTGATTATAATTATAAAAAATAAAAGTGTATATATCCAAAATACTGTTTTAACGGATTTTTTCATTTGAAATTTTCCTTTTATGTTTTGCCTAATGTTTTGTTTAATATTTTTGCCGAAAAATATAAATTATTTTTGCTTTTGTCTTCTTTTTTTATTGTATGACAACACTTCGTCAAGGCTGATATCATCGTTTTGCTGTTTTTTGCGGGGCTTTCGCTTTTTGGGCTGCTGCGGCGCTTCTTCGGCAGTCTGTGCGTATCTTACGCAGCTTTGATATATCCACTGTATTATGGCGATAAGTACATAGCACATCATAAGCGAAGTGCCGCCGTAGCTTACAAAAGGAAGCGTTACGCCCGTAAGCGGTATAAGTTTTGTCACACCGCCGAGTATAACGAATGTCTGAAAGGCAAGCAGGGAAGTGAGGCCTGCGCAGAACATACATAAAAAGCGGTTATGTGCATTGAGTGCGCCGACAGCGCCTTCAAGAAATATCATAAGAAAAACAAGTACGACACCGATACCGAAAATAACGCCGAATTCCTCGCATACAGCGGAAAAAATAAAGTCTCGGTCTACTACGGGTATACTTGTTGAATAGCCGCGTGTAAGGCCGGCACCCGTTAACCCGTAGGTCGCTATGGCAAAAAGCGAGTGAGCTATCTGATATCCTTTGCCCGAAATGTCCGACCACGGGTCAAGCCAGGCGGAAACACGCACTTTTATATGCGGAAACAGCAGATAAGCAATATAAGCGCCTAATGATGCGACAGCCGTACCTATTGCGAAATACGATATTTTTGATGTGGCGATATAAACGACCACCATAAAACTCATAAAGAATATAAGTGCCGAACCGAGGTCTTTCTGCGCCACAAAACATAAAAGTATAACGGCGCATAAAACAGTCGGGGTCATAAGCTGGCGAGGACTCGGATTTTGGCTGAGCACGGAGGATAAGTAAAGTATAAACAAAAGTTTTACCACCTCCGACGGTTGAAAAGTAAGCGAACCAATAGTTATCCAGTTTCTTGAACCAAACTCGTCATTACCGAATATAAGTGTTGAAATAAGCAGTACTATTGCCGTAATTATATATATTTTACCGAATTTATCAAGCCTTGGCAGTTTATCCAGGACCGCAGGCAGTATAAGAGCCGCCGCAAAACCCGCCGCGTGCCATATAAACTGCTTTTGCGCAAGTGCGGGATTAAGCGTATAAAGCGTTATGATACCTATATTGCCGAGAAAAAGTACGCCGTTCCATAAAATAATACTGCAATTAGGGTATATTTTTTTTATCAGTTTGGGCGCAAATACCAAAAACAAAAGTATTACAAGTCCGCGCGTAAGCAGAAAATAAATGTTATCGGGCTGAGATAATACCAGTATCAATACCGCGTTTATATGAAAAACACACATAAAAATATGCTGTCTTGAAAGTGCGGGAGTGTATTTTTCTTCTATGCTTTTATTGGTTGCCGCAACAAAACCGTTCCAAAGAAAAAACACTATATAAATTATAAATAGATATTTGGACAAAATTATTGCCAGTTGTGCCATTTTTCTTCCTCCGTGGGGTTATTGTACGCCCCTGAAATAATGTCCGCCCGTGTGCGGGGTGTCGGGTGGTGAGACTGACTCGCCCGAAAATGCTTTAATATAAGTTTCAAGTATGTTTTTTGTCTGTTCCGCCGTTTCGACGGTAAAGTCAAGCCGCATATATTCCGCGCCGACGGCGGCTATTTCCTTGAACCTGTGCGCAAGAAAAACGGGCGCACTGTTTAAAATAAAGGCGGTGCAGCTGCGGCAGTGTGTCATTACGGGCATAACAGCGCCCGTTCTGTCTTTAAGCGCGTAGCTGTCGCAATTACCTTTTTCACTGCAAAATCGGCCTTTCTTATTGCCCGTTGCGTTGCCTGCGGGGCATTGGTGCGTACTCATAAGCACCGTATTTCCGTATACAACTATTTCCGTATCGTCCCCCGAAAGCTGTTTAAGCTCCTTTAAATTTAGTTCGGGTGAAAGTGTTACGTTTTTGAAATACTGTGCCGCAACACTGTTGAATGTATTGAAACAATAGTCATACATCAGTTGTTTATCCGTTTTTAAGGGCGGATAATTCCTTAAAAGATAACCGTCTATATCGGTTGTTTCAAGGATATTTACAAGTTTTTCTATCGCTTTTGAATAGTCGTTTCGGCTGATGCGGGGCAGGGCAGCAAAAAGCTGTATGCCGTTTTTGTGCGCCGTATCTATGCAGGATAAAATGCCGTCTATCGTATCCTCGTTAAGTTCGGTGTAAATTCGGCTTGGGCTGTGTGCCAAAACCGTCGTAAGCTGAGATATGTTTTCAACAAAAACAGACAATTTCTGCGGTCTTGTAAGTGTGTTCGACGGCAGAGATAGTTCGATATTGCCGGCTTTTCTTTTTGAATTTTCAACGATATATTTTTCGGCGGCTTCTGCGGCATCTCTTTTAAGGCGGTTAAGCGCCGAAACGGGGATAAAAAGCCCGTTGTCTATCTCGGTTTTCACAAAATCAAATATAAACGGCGTATCACCCGTTTTTTCAAGACGGGATATAATGTCCTCGGCTGTCATTGGCTTATTCTGCGCGGCACAAGGAATATCACCCGTTATTTCGATATCTTTTTCAAGCTTTAACACAAGCCGCATCGGTTTGTTTGAAAGTGCCGTAAATTCCGCCTGTACAGTTTGCCGTTTTGTCGGGCGAACACTCATTTTTTTCAGCTTGTCATTCAGCATTTTATCGAATGAACGGTATACGGGACTGCCTTTTTCGCCGTAAACGTCAAGTCTTAGAGTATCGCCTTTTTTTAATTCGCTTGAAATGCCGCAGCCTGTATTGCTGCGCTTTTTGTTCCATATTTCAATGCCGTCGCCGCAGTGAAGTGCAATATCCGTTTTTATAACGCAGCCTTTTTTATCGGCCGAAATGACCGTACCTGCGCGCACACCGCTGCTTTTGGGAGAAGGGCTTAACATATTATTGCCCGCAAAACAGTCATAATATCCGTGTGTGGAATTTCCGCCGCGGTTAAATACCTGCATAAGTTCGAGGATATCTTCTTTTTTGGGCGTTTCGCCGTCAATGGCTTTTCTGTAGGAAGAAACTGTCTGCGCCACATATTCGGGGCTTTTCATTCTGCCTTCTATTTTAAACGAATATATGCCCGCATCAATAAGTTTACTTGTGATATCAACGGTCGAAATATCCCTGGGCGAAAGAAGATAACCGCTTTTTACGGCATTTCCGTTTTTTAAAAGCGTATATTCCATACGGCAGGGCTGGGCGCAGCGGCCGCGGTTGCCGCTTCTTCCGCCAAAAAAGCTGCTCATAAGACATCTGCCCGAATAGCTTACACAAAGCGCACCGTGCACAAAACACTCCGTATCGCAGTTTATATGTGAGGTCACATCCTTTATCTCTTCAAGAGAAAGTTCACGGCTTAAAACAACGCGGTCTGCGCCCGATTTATCAAAGAAAACGGCAGCCTCGGTATTGTGTATGGTCATTTGTGTGCTGCAATGTATCTCTATATCGGGGAAAAATTTTTTTGACAGCAAAAAAAAGCCCATATCCTGTACAATAAAGGCATCTGCACCCATTTCGTAATATTTTTTTGCGGTAGATAAAAGTTCCTTTAGCTCATTGTTTTTGTAAAGAGTGTTAAGCGTTATAAAAACTTTTACTCCGCGTTTGTGACACATATCTATAATGTCGTTAAGGCCGTCGTCGTCGGGGCTGTCGGCATAAGCGCGGGCATTGAATGTGCGCCCGCCTATATAGATGGCATCACAGCCGCCGTTTATTGCGGCTATGACGCTTTCACGACTGCTTGCGGGCGCAAGAAGTTCTGTTTTATTTTATTTTTTTTTCATTTTGTTTTTCCGGTCTTTTTG
>CAMNCZ010000054.1 GCA_946534775.1 uncultured Eubacteriaceae bacterium | reverse complement strand
AAAGCTGCTTTAAGCTATATCGTCGATTCGGGCGATGCGGCTTTGACCGAAAAACTGCTTGAAAGCGATATCCTCACCGAGGCCGATGCGGCTTGTGCGGTGGATATGGCAATAGAAAAACAAAAAACCGAGATACAGACGATATTTTTGCACTACAAGCACCAAAAATGGGGCGACAGCGCGGAAGAACGCATAAATAAAAAATTCAGATTTTAAGGTAAGGTTTGATGCTAAATGGATATTAAAAAAGCAAAATTGCAAATCATTCAATCGGTAAAGGCTTACACCGCAAAAGACGGCTTCGGCGGTTATCTGATACCGCAAAACAAGCAAAGACCGCTGTTTTTGATGGGGCCGCCCGGTATAGGCAAAACGGAGATAGTGTCGCAGGCTGCTGCGGAACTGGGCATCGGGCTTGTGACGTATTCAATGACACACCACACCAGGCAAAGCGCGATAGGCCTGCCCATAATAAAACACAAGGTCTACGACGGTGTGGAGTGCGATGTTTCCGAGTACACTATGAGCGAGATAATTGCCGCCGTTTACGATATGACAGAAAAAACGGGAATAAAAAACGGCATACTTTTTCTTGATGAGGTAAACTGCGTGTCGGAAACGCTGACACCCGTTATGCTGCAATTTTTGCAGTACAAGGTTTTCGGCGGCCATAAGCTGCCCGAGGGCTGGGTGGTAGTTACGGCGGGCAATCCTCCCGAATACAACAACTCCGTAAGGGAGTTTGATATTGTGACGTGGGACCGCCTTAAACGCATAGATGTCGAGCCGAATTTTGAAATATGGAAGGAATTTGCGCTTGTAAATGATGTGCACAGCGCTGTCGTGACCTACCTTGAGATAAAGCCGCATAATTTCTACAAAATAGAGACCACCGTAAACGGCAAAAGTTTTGTTACCGCAAGGGGCTGGGACGATCTCAGCCATACCCTTCGTGTTTATGAGCAGTGCGGTATGGATGCGGATAAGGAGCTTATTTCGCAGTATCTGCAAAATGAAAACATAGCATCGGATTTTGCCGCTTATTACGAACTGTACAAAAAATACAAAAGCGATTATAAAATAAGCGATATCCTGTCGGGCGATTTTGACGAAAACATAAAGGAACGCGCAAAAAAGGCAAAGTTTGACGAAAGATATTCACTTTTGGGGCTTTTGCTTGAGGCTGCCGGAAATGATGCCAAAAATATACTGCGCGAGGAAAATATCCACACCGAGGCATTTGATGCCGTAAAGGATATCGGTGACAGAGACGGTGATACAAAGGCGATAGTTGACAAGGAAATAGCCAAGGTCGAAGAAAAATACAATAAGCTGAAGGCCGCAAACAGCCTTACGGCCGAAAACGAGCTGTATTTTAAAATGCTTTCTTTGCTTTTGAACGACTATGCCAAAGCTGCCGATAAAATGGGTGTTTACGGTATACAGAAAGCTTTTGAGGCAAATATAAAAAAATTCAAAGAAAATGTCAATACGGTAAAAGCGCATTTTAAAAATATGTTTGATTTTTGCGAGGATGTTTTCGGCGAGGGAAGCCGCGAACTGCTGATACTTGTGACGGAGCTTGCCGCAGACCCGTTTACCGCAAAATACATCGCAAATTTCGGCTGCGAGGAGTACCACAAACACGATAAGGCGCTTATGTTTTACGAGCGCAAAAATGAAATACTTGAAGAAATAAATAAGCTGGGCTTATAAATTTTAAAAAAAAGGGGAGATCTTTATGGAAACAAGAGTTGCGCTTATTGCGATAATTGTTGAAAAGGGCGCATCGGTAGAGGGCGTAAACAGCCTTTTGCACGAATATGCCGAATGTATCATCGGCAGAATGGGCGTGCCGTACAAAGCAAAGGGCGTCAATATAATAAGCATTGCCATTGACGCACCGCAGGATGATATAAATACACTTGCGGGAAAAATAGGACGTATCGAGGGCGTTTCCGCCAAAACGGTTTACGCATCGGTATAAAAACAAAATATGCCGCACCTGTCGCCTACGAGCAGCCGCAAGGTCCCTTTTAGACGATCGGCCCGACAAACATTAATAAAAAAAATAAATTTTTCCCCTGATGCTGAAAATCTTTGAGGCCGAAGCAGAAAAACGTAATTGTACTTAACAGTCACGTTTGTGCTTTTGCCGCGTGACTGTTTTATTTTTGTGAGAGGTGAAAATATGGGAATGAACGACACGCCTTCGGGCGAGAGAATACACATAGGTTTTTTCGGCAGGCGCAATGCGGGCAAATCAAGCCTTGTAAATGCGTTTACCAATCAGCAGCTTTCGGTCGTTTCGGACACTGCGGGCACAACTACGGACCCCGTTTACAAATCTATGGAACTGCTGCCGCTTGGACCTGTTATGATAATAGATACCCCCGGTTATGACGATGTCGGGGAACTTGGCGAAATGCGCGTTAAAAGGACAAAGCAGGTGCTTAATAAAACCGACTGCGCCGTGCTTGTGACCGACTGCACAAAGGAAACGGGTGAGTGCGAAAAGCAGCTTATAGGTCTTTTCAAACAGAAAAAAATACCTTACATCATTGTCAAAAACAAGGCCGATCTGCTTGAAAATATCCCCGAAAATACAGAGGATACATTTTATGCAAGCGCGCTTTTAAACCAAAATATAAATGAATTGCGGGAATGTGTTGCGGGTCTTATCGATATAAAGGAAAATTCAAAACGCCTGGTGGCAGACCTGTTAAAGCCAAACGATACGGTCGTGCTGGTCATCCCCATTGACAAGGCTGCGCCCAAAGGCAGGCTGATACTGCCGCAGCAGCAGGCGATAAGGGATATACTTGAGGCAGGTGCCGCGGCCTGTACCGTGCGCGACACGGAACTTGAATATTTTTTGAAAAATACAGTCTGTCGGCCGAATCTTGTTATAACCGACAGTCAGGCCTTCGGTGCGGTAAATAAAATTGTGCCAAAGGATATAAAACTCACCTCGTTTTCAATATTGATGGCGCGGTACAAGGGCTTTCTGGAAACGGCATTAAAAGGCGCGGCAATGATAAAAAAACTTGAAAACGGCGATAAAATTATGATATCGGAGGGCTGTACACATCACCGTCAATGCGGCGATATAGGCAGCGTTAAACTGCCTGCCGCGCTTAAAAAATTTACGGGAAAAGAGTTTGATATCACACTGACATCGGGCAGAGAATTTCCCGAAAATTTAAGCGATTACAAACTTGTTATACACTGCGGCGGCTGTATGCTCAATTCAAGGGAAATGATATATCGTATGAACACCGCAGAAGATGCGGGCGTGCCGTTTACAAATTACGGCGTGGCGCTTGCGTATATGCAGGGTATACTGAAAAGAACGACGGAAATGCTGCCCGAGGCCGCAGGCATATTGGAGTGAGAGTGTATGAAAAACAAAAATTTGACAGATAAACTCAATAAAGAAAAACATCTTGACAAAAACGAGTGGATACGCCTGTTTGATACCTGGGATGAGGACGACCGCGCTTATGCGGCGGGCATTGCCAAAGAAATTGCGCAAAGTATCTACGGCAATAAAATTTATTTTCGCGGCATTGTCGAGTTTTCAAACGTATGCCGCAATGACTGTTATTACTGCGGTATACGCAAGTCAAACCAAAATGTTTCGCGCTATTGCCTTACGCAGGACGAGATAACCGATTGCTGCGACGAGGGTTATGAACTGGGTTTTCGCACCTTTGTGCTGCAAAGCGGCGAGCATATCTATAAGCCGCAGCAGGTGGCGGAGGTAGTGAAAAAGATAAAGGAAAACCACCCCGATTGCGCGGTAACGCTTTCGCTTGGCGAAGAGGAGTACGAAACGTACAAACTATGGCGCGAGGCGGGTGCCGACAGATATCTTTTAAGGCACGAAACGGCAAACGAGGCGCATTATAAAAAGCTGCACCCCGAAAATATGTCGTGGGCGCACAGAATGGAATGTCTTAAAAATCTGAAAAAACTGGGTTATCAGACGGGTGCGGGCATAATGGTCGGTTCGCCGTATCAAACAAGCGAATGTCTTGCGGACGATATGCTGTTTTTTGAACGATTTAAACCCGAAATGATAGGTATAGGCCCGTTTTTGCCGCATAAAGACACGCCGTTTAGGGACAAGCCGAAAGGCAGTTATGAATTGACCTTGTTTTTGCTGAGTTTATGCAGGATACTGCTGCCGAATGTGCTTTTGCCCGCTACCACCGCGCTTGGCACCATAAACCCGCGCGGCCGCGAGGAGGGCGTTCTGGCGGGGGCGAATGTAATTATGCCAAACCTTTCGCCCACTGCGGTAAGGAAAAAATATATGCTTTATGACAACAAGATCTGCACGGGTGACGAGTCGGCGCAGTGCCGCGGCTGTCTGGAACGCAGAATGGAAACTATAGGTTACGAAATTGAAATTTCAAGAGGAGATCATAATGATAAAGTTTGCGATTTACGGTAAAGGCGGCATAGGAAAATCGACAGTGGCCTGTAATATATCGGCGGCGCTTGCCGAAAAGGGGCTTAGAGTTATGCAGATAGGCTGTGACCCAAAAGCGGATTCGACCGCGCTTTTAAGGGGTGACAAGCATATACCCACCGTGCTTGATCGTATAAGGGAAAAAGGCGGCGATATGCAGCTTTGCGATATGGTGTTTGAAAACGAAAACGGCATAGTCTGCGTTGAAGCGGGCGGACCCGTACCCGGGCTTGGCTGCGCGGGCAGGGGCATTATAAATGCACTTGAAAAACTTGAAGCTATGGGCGCTTACGATGTATTTAAGCCCGATGTGGTCATTTACGATGTATTGGGCGATGTGGTATGCGGCGGTTTTTCCATGCCTATGCGCAAGGGCTTTGCGGATAAGGTGTTTGTGGTGACTTCGGGAGAGAAAATGTCGCGCTACGCTGCGGGAAATATCTGTCTTGCCGTCGAAAACTTCAAGGGCAGGGGATATGCGGCACTCGGCGGAATTATCCTTAACAGAAGAAATGTCAAAAACGAGGATGCGCTTGTGCAAAATCTTGCGGATGATTTTGACACAAAAATAATCGGCAGGATAGACCGCTGTGAAGAGATACAGTTGGCGGAGGAAAAGGCTGCGCCCGTTATCGCTGTCTGTCCCGACTGCGCTGTATCAAAGCAGCTTAAGGAACTTGCGGATGTTATATACAGCGGTTTCGGAGGTGCGTGATGTTAAAAGCGATAGATTACGAAAAGCCGCGCAGCGTTAAAGTATCGTATGCGGAAAAAGGGGCTTTCTTTAAATCGGCCCTTGAATACAACGCCCCCGCAAGGGGCGGATGGAATATCGTGCACACGGGTATGCTTATCCCCGATTCGCACCAGATATTTGCCTGTGCGCAGGGCTGTTTAAGGGGCGTTATCCTTACGGCTGCCGAAATGAATGTGCCCGAGAGAATGAGTTGGATATCCTTATCGGAAGAAGATATGTTTGACGGCAGCCTTGAAAGCGATGTTGTTGACGGCGTTTGCGATATACTCGATAAAATGTCGGAAAAGCCGCGTGCCGTGCTTATTTATTTAAGCTGTATGCACCTGTTTGCGGGTTGTGATTTCGGTGCTATGCTTGCCGAGTTAAGGGAAAAATACCCCCAAATCGATTTTACGGACTGTTATATGACACCGACTATGCGCACAACTATATCCCCCGATGTAAAAATGAAAATACAGCTGTATTCGCTTTTGAAAAAAATGCCTCTCAACCAAAGATCGGTCAATATTATCGGCAACGATATTGCGCCCGATACCGACAGCGAACTTTTTGAGATAATAAAAAACGGCGGTTATGAGATAAAGGATATTCATTTTTGCAAGACTTATGACGAATATTTAAAAATGGCGGAAAGCGCATATAATATAACCACGCGGCCCGCGGGTAAACCAAGCGGAGAGATACTTTCCGACCGTTTCGGCGGTGAACATATCTATCTGCCCGCAAGTTTTGATTTTGACGAAATACAAAACAATTACAAAAAACTTTGCGATAAGCTGGGCATTGAATTGCCCGACCTGACAGAAAACCGCAACGAGGCCGAAATTATGCTGCAAAACGCAAAGCAGATAATAGGCGATACTCCGATAGTTATAGATTTTCTTGCCGTGGCAAGACAGTTTCAGCTTGCCGATCTTTTGCTTAAACACGGCTTCAATGTGAAATATATTATTGCCGATACGCTTAATTTCGAGGAAGAGGCGGCTTTTGATTGGATAGCCGAAAATTATCCCGATATAGAAATTTACTCTTCGGTAAATGTAAATATGCTTTCAATAGCCGACGAACCGCACGAAAAGGTGCTTTCGATAGGGCAAAAAGGC
This sequence comes from uncultured Eubacteriaceae bacterium, assembly GCA_946534775.1. Taxonomy (GTDB): domain Bacteria; phylum Bacillota; class Clostridia; order Lachnospirales; family CAG-274; genus RGIG4310. Next base: position 443 of record CAMNCZ010000054.1, on the reverse strand, counting down.
GCGTTTTACTTTGCAAGCGATCATTTTGTAAACCTTGTGCTGGGAAACGGACTTTACGGCTATAAGGGCATTGCCAAACTTGCCGAAATGATGACAGACGCTTATGAAAACCCAAAGGACAGAAAAGAAGTGCTTAAATTAAAGGGGCATACTTGTGAAAGCTGTCTGATTTAAAAGAAAGGAGAAGGAAATTATCATTTATGCTCGTTGTCGCGCAGCGACAACTTCGTGGCGAAAAACAGGTTTTTCGCCAATTGCAGTCTTGTCTGCGCGCCGCCTTTGGCGTCACTTGCAAGCCTGTAAAGTAAGTGAACTCCGTTCACTCCTCGCACGGGCAAAGCCCGCACTGCGGAATTAGTCTGCGACGCTGAATTACTGCGTACGCGCCGGAAAAGCCTCTCCTTTTAGGAGAGGTGGCACGGCTTGCCGTGACGGAGAGGTTA
>CAMNCZ010000053.1 GCA_946534775.1 uncultured Eubacteriaceae bacterium | reverse complement strand
TCCGCAAGTTCTTGTCCCGATACATAATTATTTTTTTGTTTTAATAAATTTAAAATTTCTTCTTTCATATTGCATACTCCCGTTACATTATCCACCTATTTTATATTATAACTTATTTAAACGTTTTTTGCAAATAAATTTTAACAAAGTATTTATTAATTTATATAAAAATAAAAAACACTATGTTGTTTCTCTTATTTATTATTTTATTATATATTATTAATTGTATTATATATTTATTATTGGGTACGTTTTTTGTACTACCCCCGTCCGTTTTCCGTACTGCCTTGTGTCATTTTGATACAGCTATGTGTCAATTTGACATAGGTGGGTCCGTTTTCCGTATAGGTCGTGTCAATTTGACACTGTTTCATTTTGATACATAGATGTTAAATTTTGAACAGTTGTGTACGTTTTTTGAACAGCTTGTGTCAATTTGACATAGGTGGGTCCGTTTTCCGTATAGGTCGTGTCAATTTGACACTGTTTCATTTTGATACATAGATGTTAAATTTTGAACAGTTGTGTACAATTTTTGACAGCTTTGGGAGTATTGCGCCTGCGGAAAAGTTATTGTTGTTCATTTTACTGCACCTTCTGTCCGATTTATTTCCTTTAATTCTTTCAAAAAAGCTTCGGCACATCTTGACAATTTTTTATGTCTTTTCCAAACAACGTATGGCTCGGCTTTCATTTCGGGAAACAGCGGGCAAAAACACAATTCGGTTTCTCCCGAAAGATTGAGTATTTTATCGAAACAGAGTGCATAGCCCAAACAAAGACGGCGTCTTACTCCGTTATCGAATAAAATTTGCGATATCCAATAAGGATATTCACATAAAAAGTAAGTCGCTTCCATAAAAAAGGCGGATATTCATTGAGTATCCGTCTTTTTACGTTTATGTGCCGTTATTTTACCGAATTTCCCCTCGCAAATGAAACCTGCGATAAACCAAGCACCTCCAAGATTGACATTTACACGGTATATATGCTATAATACATACAGAAAGCAGGTGAACGTATGAATGCATTACAAAAATTTTTCAATTTTCTCTCAAAGGTTTTTGATGTAACGGGCAAAGGAGTCAAGGACGACGATATAAAATTGATACTTGTTGGGGTTTCGGGCATATTTGCCCTTGCCGTATATATGATAAAAATTTATCGCAACCTCCAAAGCGTGAAAAGAGTTTTCAAACTGACAAAAATAAGCAAATAAGGGAAAATAACTATGTTTACAGGTTTTAATGAGTCAACAAACGAATACTTAATGGGAATACGCTTTAACAACAATAAGGAATGGTTCCACGAACATAAGGCAATGTACAAAGAGAACGTACACGACCCGATATCCGAGCTTGCGGACGAATTGTTTGCAAAAATGCAGGATATGGACAAAGATTTTATGGAGATACCGAAGATCTCCCGCGCAAACAGGGATATCCGCTTCTCCAAAAACAAAAATCCGTATAAAGAATGTAAGTGGTTTTTCTTCCGCGCCGACGGGAAGCCCGATATCGTCTACAACAGGCCGACATACTTTTTTGAAATGTCCCCCGATTGGTGGCGCTACGGTCTTTTTTATTCTCCCACACCCGCAGGTATGCAAAACTACAGAAAACGTATCGATGCAAACCCCGCAGAGTTCAAAAAAATCAAAAAAATAATTGACAAGCAGGATATTTTCGAGATAGAGGGCGATAATTACAAACGTCTTTTCAATAAAGATATCGACAAAAATATTCTCGATTTGTATCAAAAAAAATATTTAGGCTTTACATCTTGGCACGATTATTCCGAAGAGATATTTTATCAAAGCGGGCTGACAGACCTTGTATTTGACGGTTTTAAGCTGCTTTACCCCGTTTATAAATATCTTGACAGTATCGAACGCCCTTGAATAAAAAGCGCCGCAGACGGCCAAATTTTACGTCTGCGGCTGTTTTTTAATCCATAAGGTTTTCGGGATTGAGGCATTTTAATTCATCAAGCACAAATATACCGTCTTTTCTGATAAGTACATCATCGAAATATATCCCACCGCCGCCGTATTCGGGTGTCATAATAAGCACCAGATCCCAGTGGATATTGCTGCGGTTGCCGTTATCGGCATCATCATAAGCATTACCCGGAGTAAAGTGTATACTTCCCCTTATCTTCTCATCAAACAAAATATTTTTCATTGCCTTTGTGATATACGGATTTACCCCTATAGCAAACTCTCCCACATATCTTGCGCCCTCGTCACTGTCAAATATTTGGTTTATGCGCTCCGTGTCGTTTGCCGTGGCTTCCACTATCTTACCGTCTTTAAATTTAAGCGATACATTCTCAAAGCTTACGCCCTGATATTCGGTCGGGGTGTTATATGTTATCACACCGTTTACACTGTTTCTTACAGGCGCTGTATATACCTCTCCGTCGGGAATATTCATCTCGCCGTCGCATTTTATCGCAGGGATATCCTTGATACTGAATGTAAGGTCTGTATTTTTTGCCACAAGACGCACCTTATCCGTTTTATTCATAAGTGCAACAAGACTGTCCATCGCCCTGCTCATCTTGCTGTAGTCAAGATTGCACACTTTAAAATAAAAATCCTCAAAAGCCTCCTGACTGGTGCCTGCGGATTGTGCAAGACTGTTTGTGGGATAGCGCAGTACTACCCATTTTTTCTTTAAACGTATATCGTGATGCACGGGTTTTGAATAGTACATATTGTATATATCCATTTTTTCCGCCGGCACATCGGCAAGCTCGGCGGTATTATCGTGGCAGCCTATACCGATATATGCATCCATTCCCTGCATTTTCTCGGCATCTACTTTCGCGATAAAATCGTACTGTTCCTTGCTTGCACCAAGCAAAAGTTCACGCTGTATCACATTTGAGGCAATATCCACATAAGGATAGGCACCCGCTTTGTATACCTCGCGTATTATCGCCTTTACAAGGGGCATTGCCGCAAGGCCGCTGCCTATAAGCACACGTTCGCCTTTTTGTATTTTACAGCTGTAGTTTACTATATTTTTTGCAAGTTGTTCAAATCTCGGGTCCACCCGATCATCTCCTTTTTTAATTATTTTGAATGATAAAAATCCCTGTGGCTGTAGCCTTCCATTTTTTCGGAATATTCATCAAATATCTTTTTGTACTTTTTATAAGTTTTCTCTTTCAGCTCCAGCGTTTCCAAAAGCTGCGCAAACTCCTTATACGCGCTTATCGCCAGGTCCTTATAATTATTGGACAGATTCATTTCCAGCTCCGCTATTTTTTCATTCAGCATTGCTTTTTCTTTAAGTTCAAACATAAAAACCTCTATTTATTCTCGGCAGCGGGTTTTGTCTGTATATCAAAATCAATATAAATATCGAATATTCTCCTCCACGGGAAACCGCAGCTTGTCATATCCATTTTCTTTACAGTAAATTCCTTGCCGCCTGCCTTTATCGTTCTGCCGACAAAATTGACCGTACCGTCATTAAGGATAGGATAAAGCGTGTCGCTGAATTGTTCTTCAACAGCGTAAGGCTTATATCCCTTGTTTGACAGTTCAAGCTTGCCGTGTGCGGTGTATACTCCGTCCTCATAAATATGCTGTGCCAGCACTTTAAGCTGCTTGTTGACATAGACGGTGGGATTGTGATTTATCTGCTCCGTTATCGCATAAACCTGCGAATGTGCAATGCCAAGTCCTATAGCATTGCCGTTTGTGTTCCATGCGCTGTAGCTTGCAAGTTCCGTTACCGAAGGATATCCCTTGCTTGTATCGTTTAAAATATCCTGAAGCACCCTGTTGCCCGTTCTTATCTTAAATATTTCTATAAGACCGATATTATCGCCCTTTGTATAGGCTTTTTTCATATTCTGCAAAAAGGCCTTATGCTCGGTGGGCACATTGTAGTTATACAGATACAGATCAAATTTTTTCTGAGTTTTCGTGTTATTTGCCGCAACAAAGTTCGATGCGGTACCAAGCAAACTTTGTATACTTGTCAGATCAAAAGCACCCGCTGTTCTGTCCGACTGGTTTGTAACTATATTGAAGTTTGCCGTAATTTTTTTACGCTTTGACAAACTGCGCGCATATATAAGCTGCGGCACCTCATCAACACCGTTTATAAAATTGATATTTTTGCCCCTGCCTACCAGTGCATAACTGCGTTCACGGCTGCCGTAGGCCTTGTCAAACTGCTTGTATATGCTGTCATAGCTTACGCTTCGCATAGTGCGCGCAAAACTGAATTTTATCGGCGTACCTTTTTCGGTCTGTACCCATTTTGCGTTTTTGCCGTAGAAATATTTTATCGATTCGGGCAGCTGGATATCGTCGTTGCTTATTATTATCTCGTCAAGGAGGCCCTTTTTCTGATATTCAAGCAGATGTGCAAACATATCCGCACTTGCGGCATAAGGCTTTTTATAGTCCTCAACATAGCTTCTGTACGGCTCCTTATTCGAGAAATTTATATGAAAATATCTTAAAAACTTCTTTTCCCAATCCGTGAGTTCGCGTTCGCCGAGTTCGGAGGCTTTGTTTTCGACATAGCCGTATTCAAGCAATATCTGTTCGGGCGAAACTACATCGTATTTTGTCTTTATCTCGTTTTTGTCCGCTGCATCGGGTGTACATTCCAAATAAAAATGTCCTATGCCATACAAAGTCGGGCCGTCCTTTTCACGCCATATCGTGTTAAACCGCGTTTCGGGGAGTGACCTTGGCATTGAAAGATTAAAATAATAATCGGGTTCGGGAAAATCCGTCATCAACTCTTCCAAATCATTCATCGCCTGCAAATACTCGTCATAATTTTTCCCGACACGGCTTCCGACAAGACCGTTTGTGACATAGCTTGACGAATTTAAGATAACAACGGTATTTTTTTTGTTGTTCTGCGAAACGCTGTCATATATCTCGTTTCTTACCGCCTTGCTGTTGCCGAAGTGGCTGTCGGAAAGATAAGCCGTAAAAAAATCCAGATTTTTCTTTTCAACTGTTATAAGATCGTCGCCGCCAAGTTCGGCCAGATTACCGAGGTATTCGTTTGATATGGGTCGGCTGTCAATAGGTGCGGTTATAACGGTATCGGCATAAATACACGATGACATCATCAAGGCCGCAGCCACACCCGTAATTGCAGTGATCAGTTTTTTCATTGCTTATCCTCCTGAAAATCATTTACTGTCGGACATATCGCTGTCCGTTTTTTCTTTGTCGGTGTCCCCCTGAGAGAGGATCCAATCAAGGGCATTTGGGTTTGACCACACTCCCCTGTCCTCAAAATCTATATGAGACACTATGATATAAACCTGTGCGCAGTCTTTGTTCAGCGCCATTACCGATGCTGCCGTTTTGGGCTTGTCTTTTTCAAGCCCCGCATCGTTCCAGGTAAGTTTTCGTATGTTTTCTTTTATATAGCCGTTTGGTTTTGCGGAAACAGGCTTACCGCCTGCATCATACTCCGCCGCAAGAAATTCTATATTTTTTATCGGCCTTTCGGAAAGATTCGTAACCTCAAAGCGTATATCAGACAGATCGCTTTCTCCGCGTGAAGCAATAACCTCGGGAACACTTGTTTTTATAAGCGCACACGGTGCATCACCCGTACTGCTTTTTAACTGCGAAAGCGGCTTATGTTCCTCATTGTAAACAATATCTATGCTGTTTTCACCGTCATTTGTGCTGTATTTTGTCACTGCCGCCGAGATAAATTCCGCACCGTCAACAGGCGGAATGTACCTTTCGGGGCTTTCCGACATCCCCGCAGGTATGACCGATTCTATATCTATATTTTTGGTTTCTATCTCATTGCTGTTCTTATCAAAATACTTTACCGACAGGCTGTAGCCGTATATCTGATCAACATTGTTTTTTACGATAATATGCGGTATATTGAAATCATCCAAAAACGCATATTCCGCATAAACAGGCATTGAACTTAACTTTTTGTCATTTTGTTTTTTCCCTGCGTTATCTGTCACCGACTGTAACGTTGTCTGTTCCGTAATTTCGCGGTAAATATCCTGCTTTGGCACTTTTACATCGTTTTTTGCCTTTGTGCCGTACATACAGATCATCGTACATACGACCGCGCTTATTGCAAGATACCCTGCTGCACCTTTATCCATTTTCTTACTCCGATTTGATCAATTTAACCAAAAACAGGGGCAATGAAAACTCACCGCCCCGTTTATGTTGTTTTATTTGTTGTTTATAGCAGCCGTTACAAAACCGTTAAACAACGGATGAGGCTTATTCGGGCGGCTCTTAAACTCGGGATGGAACTGTACGCTGACAAACCAGGGGTGCTTGTCCTTTTGCATTTCCACAATTTCCACAAGTCTGTTATCGGGCGAGATACCTGCGATAACAAGGCCTGCCTTTTCCATTTCGTATCTGTAGTTATTGTTAAATTCATAGCGATGTCTGTGCCTTTCGGAGATCTCATCCGTTTTGTAAGCATCTTTTGAGAATGTATTATCGGCAAGCTTGCACGGATAAGCACCAAGGCGCATAGTACCGCCGAGATTTGCGATATTTTTCTGATCGGGCATAATATCGATAACGGGGTTTGTTGTATTTGGCGCTATCTCCGCCGTATGTGCATCGGAAAGCCCAAGCACATTTCTTGCAAATTCTATCACCGTACAGTGCATACCAAGGCAGATGCCAAGGAAAGGTATTTTATTTTCCCTTGCATATTGTACGGCCGAAATTTTACCCTCAACGCCTCTTTCACCAAAACCGCCGGGCACAAGTATACCGTTTGCGCCCTTTAATTCGGCCTCGGTACCGTTTTTCTCAACATCTTCCGCGTTC
>CAMNCZ010000052.1 GCA_946534775.1 uncultured Eubacteriaceae bacterium | reverse complement strand
GTTACTATATAGCTGTCCGCCTCGTTTCCGTCGGGCGCTATGGTCTTTTCGCCCTTTTCGTATACAAGTGAGTCGCCTATCTCAGCCATTGCGTTTTTACCGAGTTCTTTCAGCTTTACTTTTAAATCATACGATGCTTTGTATGTTTCGGCCATCATAAAAGGTTTTATGGAAAAATCGCCGTTTTTGTCAAGTATCTCCGTTGCATAGCTGTTTAATATCGGTGACTGTTCAAGCTGTGCAAGCACATTTTCGTTTCCTACCGAAAAACTTTCGCTGAAAAGTGCAGGTATATGTACTCTTGTTGTCGTATCATCCGTGCATATCATAATGCGAACAAGGTCTGCACCGTTGTATTTTGCCATCATATCGACCGATGTTTTTTTCTGCTCATTACTCATAACATTTGAAACAGAAAGCCCAAGCCCCGTAAGTTTGCTGTCAAATGTATTGTCATCTATCACCGCATTTCCCTCAACGGTATACTCGCCGCTTGAAAATGCCTGTGCAACGGTATCGTTTTTCAGTTGGGAATAGACCGTTTCACGCGATATACAGTCGTTGTAGTTTTGCTCCACTATCGATTTAATATCGTCTTTCGGCGAGATAGATTTTACCGCAGCTACCGTAAGGCCCGTACAAACAGCCACAAGTCCTGCAGCCACCCACGGCAGTGCGGATTTTTTCTTTTTCTTTTCGGGTATCTCAAAAGCAGAATTATCCGCAGTATCGTTGTTTAATAAATTATTGTCTTCCGTGTTGAAATTATTTTCCATTTTTAAAGCTCCTTTTTCATATAAATAACATCATCCATCGGGTTATGATAATAGGCTTCCGTTTCGCAAAAGCTATATTTTTTATATTTTATCATATTTCTTTTATTAAATCAACTTATTTGACATATATTTTATTATTTACGCAAAACATTGGACAACGACCGATTATAGCGGTATAATAAAACAGATACAGTAAAAAATCTTACAAAAGCAGGAATAAATATGGAACATAAAAAAATCATTATAAAAGGTGCAAGAGAAAACAATTTAAAAGGCATTGACCTGGAGATACCTCGTGACGAACTGGTCGTTTTTACGGGGCTTAGCGGTTCGGGCAAATCCAGTCTTGCCTTTGATACGATCTATGCCGAAGGTCAAAGACGCTATGTTGAGAGTCTTTCGTCATACGCGCGTATGTTTCTGGGACAGATGGAAAAACCCGATGTTGACAGCATAGAGGGACTTTCCCCCGCCATTTCCATCGATCAAAAGACCACCAACAACAACCCGCGTTCTACCGTCGGCACCGTAACCGAAATTTACGATTATCTTCGTCTGCTCTTTGCGCGTGTCGGCATACCGCACTGTCCCAAATGCGGCAAGGTTATCGAAAAGCAGACTGTCGATCAGATAGTGGACAAAATACTCGCTTTGCCCGAAAGGACAAAAATTCAGCTTTTGGCGCCCGTGGTACGCGGCAGAAAAGGCGAACACACAAAACTTCTGGAAGATGCAAAAAAAAGCGGCTATGTGCGTGTGCGTGTTGACGGCATAGTCTATGACCTGAGTGAAGAGATAACCGTAGAAAAAAACAAAAAACACACAATAGAGATCGTTGTAGACCGACTTGTCGTAAAAGACGGCATACAGCAGCGTTTAAGTGAATCCGTCGAGACTGTTATGGCACTTTCGGGCGGCATAATGAATGTTGAGGTAAACGGCGGCGACATTATCACTTTCAGCCAGCATTTTGCCTGCCCCGACTGTGATATAAGCATTGCCGAGATAGAACCGCGCCTGTTTTCGTTCAATAACCCAAGCGGCGCCTGCCCCGATTGTTCGGGTATCGGCTTTAAAATGATATTTGACGAAGAACAGATAATCCCCGACCCCGAATTAAGTATAAGCCAAGGTGCCGTAAACGCAATGGGCTTCAACAACATAAAATCGCCCGACAGTATGGCAAATTCCGTATTTACCGCACTTTCGGAAAAGTACGATTTCAGCCTTGACACACCTTTCAAAGACCTTTCTGACAAGGTAAGGCACATTATTTTATACGGCGCACCCGATAAACTTAAAATACCGTACTATGCCCGCGGCGAAAGACATTACTACGAGCACCGTTTTGAGGGTGTTGTAAGCACGATGCAGCGCAGATACAGCGAAAGCAGTTCTGACTATGCGCGTGAAGAATACGAGGGTATGATGGTAAATATCCCCTGTCCCACCTGTCACGGCCAAAGGCTTAAACCCGAGGTGCTTGCGGTCACTGTAGGCGATAAAAGCATATCGGATGTTACCGCACTTTCAATAAAGGACCTTAAAACATTTTTTGAAAACTTACAGCTTACCGAACGTCAGAGAGCTATAGGCGGTGAAATTTTAAAAGAGATAAACGCAAGAATAGGTTTTCTTGTAGATGTCGGCCTTGACTATCTTTCACTTGACAGAACGGCGGGTACGCTTTCGGGCGGCGAGGCGCAGCGAATAAGGCTTGCAACGCAGATAGGGTCGGGCCTTGTAGGCGTTTTATATATCCTTGACGAGCCGAGTATAGGCCTGCATCAGCGCGACAACGGCAAACTGCTTGCCACACTGCGCCATCTGTGCGATATAGGCAACACTTTGATAGTTGTCGAACACGACGAGGACACTATGCGTGAGGCCGATTATATCGTGGATATCGGTCCAAAGGCAGGGAACAACGGCGGAAATGTCATTTTTGCGGGCACCTTCCCCGAACTGTTAAAATGCGAGACCTCGATAACGGGCGATTATCTAAGCGGCAGACGTAAGATAGAAGTTCCCGAAACACGCAGAAACAGCTGCGAAAACGTGCTTGAAATAATCGGAGCGCAGGAAAACAATCTTAAAAATATAGATGTGAAAATACCGCTTGAACGCTTTATCTGTGTAACAGGTGTATCGGGTTCGGGCAAGAGTTCGCTTGTAAACGAGATCCTCTACAAAGCGCTTGCGAAAAAACTTAACCGTGCCAAATTAAAAGCGGGTAAGCACAAAGAAATAAAGGGTGTGGAATATTTCGACAAGATAATTGCAATAGACCAAAGTCCCATCGGCCGCACTCCGCGTTCAAACCCCGCAACATACACAGGCTTGTTCGACCTTATACGCGACCTTTTTGCGCAGACACCCGATGCAAAAATGCGCGGTTATCAGAAAGGACGTTTCAGTTTTAATGTAAAAGGCGGCCGCTGCGAGGCCTGCTCGGGTGACGGTATCGTTAAAATAGAGATGCACTTTTTACCCGATATCTTCGTTCCCTGCGAGGTATGTCACGGCAAGCGCTACAACCGTGAAACGCTTGAAGTAAAGTACAAAGGCAAAACAATAAGCGATGTATTGGATATGACAATTGACGAAGCATATTCTTTCTTTGAAAATCTGCCAAAACTTAAACCAAAGCTTGAAACATTAAAGCAGGTAGGCTTGGGCTATGTAAAACTCGGCCAAAGTTCCACCACCCTTTCGGGCGGCGAGGCGCAGCGTGTAAAGCTTGCGACCGAACTGAGCAGACGCAGCACGGGCCGTACCATTTATGTACTTGACGAACCGACAACGGGTCTGCATACACACGATGTAAAAAAACTTATAGGCATATTGCAGCAGCTTACCGACGGCGGCAACACCGTTGTAGTTATAGAACATAACCTTGATGTTATAAAAACAGCCGATTATATTATAGATCTCGGTCCCGAAGGCGGCAGCGGCGGCGGCACGATAGTTGCACAGGGCACGCCCGAAGAAGTTGCGAAATGCAAAAGATCCTATACGGGACAGTACTTGAAACCGCTGTTGAAATAAAATTGTAACGGAGCGATCTTATGAAAAAAATATTAGAGTTGTTTTTGACATTTGCCAAAATGGGAGCAGTCTGTTTTGGCGGCGGGTATGCTATGCTGCCTCTGCTTGAACGCGAGATAGTAAACAAAAAAGGTTGGGCAACGCAGGAAGAAATACTTGATTATTTTGCTTTGGGACAATGCACTCCGGGTGTTATTGCGGTAAATGTTTCAACATTTATCGGCCATAAGATAGGCGGTGTTGCGGGCGCTTTTGCGGCAACTGCGGGTATGGTGTTCTGTCCCTCGATAATTATACTTACAATCGCAGGGCTTTTGACAAACTATGCGGAAAACCCGATAGTTCAGCGCGCTTTCAGCGGAATACAAGTATGTGTGTGCGTACTTGTGCTTGATGCTGTAACAAAATTATGGAATAAATCCGTAAAAAACAAACTCGGCGTTGTGATTTTTGCGGCAGTACTGCTTCTATCGCTTTTTACCGATATAAGTTCAAGCCTGTTTGTCATAGGCGCAGGGCTTGTCGGCTTTATTGCGGGTAAAGTTTCCGAACTGAAGGAGGCAGACAAAAAATGATTTTTCTTAAATTATTCTGGGAGTTTTTTAAGGTAGGTCTGTTTGCGGTCGGCGGCGGACTTGCCACACTGCCCTTTTTATACGAAATTGCCGCCAAGACAGGCTGGTTTGATGCCTCAAGTATAATTGATATGATAGCTGTCAGCGAGTCCACCCCGGGGCCTATAGGTGTAAATATGGCCACATATACGGGCTTTAAGATACAGGGCATATTAGGCGGCATCACCGCTACAGCAGGCCTTGTGCTGCCGTCGATAATAGTTTGTGTAATTGTCAGGATGTTTTTGCAAAAGTTTAAAGAAAGCAAAAATGTCCAAAGCATTTTCGGCGGCCTGCGCCCCGCATCAATGGCGTTGGTAACTTCTGCGGGACTTGGTGTTGTTACAAGCTGTCTTGTTTTCCCAAAACTTATTTTACAGGGCAATTTTGCCGACGGTTTACATATAAAAGGCATTATTTTTGCTTTTATTTTGTTTTTCCTTATGAGAAAATTCAAAAAACACCCTGTTTTGTATATAGCACTCAGTGCGGCAGCGGGAATAATTATCGGATTTTAAAATTTTGTGTTTAAATTTTTCATCTGCGGATATACTATTAATGAAAATAAATTTCGGAGATGATACAGATGATTTTTTTATATTTATTTGCGGCGCTTTCCGCAGGCAGTATATTGGGGTTTATGATAGCCTGTATACTTGTTTCGCAAAAGATAAACAAATAAAATGCAAAAACGCGGCGTGAAAACGATATCACGCCGCGTTTTTTATTGCATTTTTTCTAAAATTTTATACAGAAGTGTATAGAGCTGACGGACCTCATCTTTATCAAGGTCAACGCAGCCCGACATTTTTTCGGGGATACATACTGCCTGTTCTTGTAAAAGTTCACCTTTTTCCGTTATTGAAACAATAAGGCTTCTTTCATCACTGTCACTGCGTTTTCGCACGATATAGCCCTTTGACTCAAGCTTTTTCAGTACGGGGGTCAAGGTGCCCGAGTCCAGATAGAGCCTTGTACCCAAATCTTTTACCGTGGTCGATTTTTCCTCCCACAATATCATCATAGTGATATATTGGGTATAGGTCAGGTCTATCTCGTCAAGAAAAGGTTTATACCGCCTTATTATTTCCTTTGAACACGCATACAGCGGAAAACAAAGCTGATTTTCAATTTTTAAGCAATCAAATCTGTCACTCATTTTTTTACCCCAAAACTTCTTTCACAAAAGCTTCCGCCGCTTTTAAATCGTCCTCGTTCGGCCTGTTTTTGTTCATAACCATAAACGAACCTTTGCAGCGAAAATCCTTTTCGGCCATTTCCACACCTACTTCATCCGCTGTCTTTTTCACGTTTTTATAAGTAGAGACAGGCAGAGCCGCCGTGCTGAAATTATAAATTTTGCCGATCTTATCTTTGTTTTCTTTAATAAATTTTTTCACCGATTCGTCAACACCGCCCGCATATACCGAGCTGCCGAGAAAAAGTATATCCGCTTTTTCGCTAAGCGCTACAGCTACCGTTTCAGCCTTTGTACCCGCTGCTGCTGCAATTGCATCGGCAAGTTTTTTTGTGTTGCCCGAACGTGTGTAGTATCTTACCTGAACATTCATATATAATCTCTCCGATCAAACAGCTTTATTTTCTTCTTCCTTTGCAAGCATTACGGCTTTTGCAAGCTGATCTGCACAAGACGTGGGTCTGTAGCCGCAGGTATTGCCTGCAAGCACCTCGTTTATTTCATCGGGTGTCATTCCGTCAACCAATTTTGAGACTGCCTTTAAATTGCCGTTGCAGCCGCCCGTAAAACTTACGTTTCTGACCTTTCCGTCTTCAAGGTCAAAACTTATTTTTTGTGCGCATACACTCTGCGTTTTGTAATCAAAATGCATTACAATACCTCCTCTACTTTAGCCTTTACCTTTTTCATAGCTGTTGTGGGTTCAAAACGAGATACGATATTTCCTTCACGGTCAATAAGTATTTTTGTAAAGTTCCATTTTATCTTGCTGTTGTTTTTATAGTCCTTGTCTATCTTGCCGAGAACACCTGCCATAGCAAGACCCATAGGATTTTTGTCAAAACCCTCAAACTTTGTATTTTCAACTATCCACTTATATAAAGGATCGGCGTTATCGCCGTTTACATCTATTTTTGCAAACTGCGGGAATGTCACACCAAAACGGCCCGTACAAAACGTATGGATCTCATTGTCGGAACCGGGCGCCTGATTGCCGAACTGATTGCACGGAAAATCAAGTATTTCCAGACCGTCTTTTTGATGTTCGTCATAAAGTTTCTGAAGATCCTCATACTGCGGTGTAAATCCGCACTCCGTTGCGGTGTTTACTACCAATAAGACCTTGCCTTTGTACTGTTCAAGCGAAACCTCGCTGCCGTCTTGTGCCTTTACTTTAAAATCATATATACTCATATTAAAACCTCTTTTCTTTACTGTTTTACTATTTGTTGTTTGCAATTACATTGTACACAATTTAATTGTGTTTGTCAAT
>CAMNCZ010000051.1 GCA_946534775.1 uncultured Eubacteriaceae bacterium | reverse complement strand
AAGAAAAAAGCAACGAGCATAAATGATAATTTTATTTTCAGGTGTAAAAATGGGGAAACTCAAAAAGATGTTTGTATTGAAAAGCCCGATCATTTATGATAAAATACTATACAGATATTTAAAAAGAAAGGTAATTTTAAAATGGCTTATGACGGCATAACTATACACAGTATTTTACACGAAATAACGGACAAGCTGCTTGGCGGCAGGATAGACAAGGTATACCAGCCCGAAAGTGACGAGATAATTTTATCGGTGAGGAGCCTCGGCAAAAACTACAAACTTTTGCTGACCGCCAATCCGTCGCATCCGCGGCTGCATCTTACAAACTCGGTGCGGGAAAACCCGCTTGAACCACCGCTTTTTTGTATGGTTTTAAGAAAGCATATACAAAGCGGAAAGATAATAGAGATAACTCAGCCCAATTTTGACCGTATTGTCAATATCAAGATCGAAGCACTTAACGAAATGGGCGATTATACGGTAAAGACCCTTGTGTTGGAGATAATGGGCAGGCACAGCAATTTAATGCTTGTAGATGAAGATATGCGCGTTTTGGAGTGCGCACGGCATATAAGTTTTGACAAAAGTTCGGTACGGCAGATGCTGCCCGGCAAAGAATACACTATGCCGCCCGGAGGCGATAAAACCGACACTCTTTTGCTTGACGAGGACAATTTCCTTGCTTCGCTTGAAAAAATGCAGAGTGAAAAAACATTTGCCGCCATTTACAAAAGCTATAACGGCATAAGTCCCGTTATCGCCGACGAGATATGCTACAATGCAAAAATCGGCGCAGATACTCCTGTAGGTGTCTTGTCGGAAGGCGAGAAAAAAGCATTATATTCGACTTTTTACGCTTTGGTGGAAAAAATACGCGCAAACGACTATTCCCCGCAGATAGTTTACGAAAACGACCGTATAATAGATATGCTGCCGCTTTCGCTGAATAAATTTTCGGGGCTGAAAGTTCAAAAATTCGACTCTCCGTCGGAAATGACAGAGGCTTTTTATGCAACAAAAGACACGCAGTATCGCCTTAACCAAAAAACGCACGATTTAAAACACCTTATCGGCCAGAATATAGAACGCTGCGTAAAAAAACGCGCAATTCAGCAAAAAAGCCTGAAAGATATTGAAAACCGCGAACAGCTGAAGCTTTGCGGCGAGCTTATAACCGCCAATATCTATGCGATAAAGCAGGGAATGACCACAGTAAAACTGAATAACTATTACAGCGAAAATTTTGAAGAGATAGAGATAGAACTCGACAGCGCATTGACCCCCGCAGAAAACGCACAGAAGTATTTTAAGCGCTACAACAAGGCAAAGCGAACTTTTGCCGCACTACAGGAACAGATAGTTTCAAACGACGAAGAACTTGACTATCTCGAGGGCGTTTTGACCAGTGTTTCAAACTGCGAAAACGAACAGGATATAAAAGATATACGCAGCGAACTGCGTGAACAGGGCTATATCAAAAAAGAACCCAAGCAAAAAGGCCGAAAGCAAAACAAACGGTCCACACCGATGCATTTTATTTCTTCCGACGGTTTTGATATTTATGTCGGCAAAAACAACGTGCAAAATGACGAACTTACCCTTAAAACAGCACACAGCACGGATATATGGATGCATACAAAAAATATCCCCGGTTCGCACGTTATAATCATTTCAAGGGGCGCGGACGTTCCCGACACCACTCTCACCGAAGCCGCTGCCCTTGCTGCCTACTACAGCAAGGCGCAAAATTCCACACTTGTGCCCGTGGACTACACGCAGCGCAAAAATGTGCATAAGCCAAACGGCGCCAAACCGGGTTTTGTTATATACGACACCAACAAAACCGCCTATATAACCCCAAGCGAGGACGCTGTCAAAAAAATAAAACAGATTTAATATAAAAAAACGGACTGCCGCAATGACAGTCCGTTAATTTTTTTATTATGCGAGAGAAGCTCTCCACGCTTTTACCTGATCGCTGTAGCCAAGTACTTCAAGCCAAGCGAAAAATCTTGTATCTTCGATAAATTCGGCGCAGATAGAATCAAGATTATCTATATGGGAACGGATATACTGCACAAGATCCGAAACGGAGTTGCAAGTAATGTTTCTGAAATCATAAGTATATTCGCCTGTTACATAGTAGTTAAGTTTATAGGCGATCATTTCTTCGTTGCCGCCGTCCTTAACATCCTGTTCAACCTGCTGTATTTTCGATACGATATCATCGCCCATACCGCGCTGTTTTGCAACAAGGCTTACGATACCGCTTTTAAGTGCATCAAGATAAGGATCCTTATCATAAGCGATTGCCATTTCATTGGCAAACTCTGCTATGTCGCCGATCTGCTGACCCTTCCAGTAAGGCGGAAGCGACGGATTAAGTATACCGATAAGTTTGAACAGCGCCTCATCAAGATCTTCTATCTTGGAGCAAGCCAAAACATCGGCATATTTATCCTCTGCATAGTTATCAACTATTTCAAGAAGTGCGGGATCGCCTACACAGCCTACTGCCGTACTCCAGTTCTGGGCAAAAGCCTCTGCGATGTTTTCAAGGCCTTTAACGGGTGTTCCGTCAAAGTTATAAACATCTGTAGGCGGTTCGTAAACATACTCGTCAACAACGGGTACGTCCTCACCTGCAAGACAGCGTTTTATCTCATCATAACCCCAGCGTGTCTTATAATCTTTAACCGTAAGACCGCGGATTATTTTCTTTAACTGGTCGCTTGCCTTATCGGGTATTTCCATATCATAAGTACAAGCCTTTTTAAGCATCTGCTTTCTGTTAAGGCCGTCAAAGACACCGCGGCCCGTAACAAGCATTACCAATGTAACACCCAGTGACCAATAATCGGCCTCGGGGCCGAAAATACCCTTTGCGTTTTCGGGAGGAAGAAATGCAAAAGCTGTCTGTTTTGAAAACTCTTTAACATCCGATACATCGATACCCAAATCACCAAGGAGAACCTGGTCGGGACCGAAAGGACTGTAGTAGATATTTGTAGGCCTTACGTTGCCGTGTACCAAACCGTTATCGTGTACGTTTTTCAAGGCCTCATTTACATTTGGGATAATAGTTTCAAACAAACGTCTGTCATTTACCGCCTTACCGCTTGAAATAAGGTCTGCCTTGTTAAAGAAAGGCATTATCTCGCAGCTGCATCCGTTGTATGTAAATCTGTCGGATTTTTTAATGATATACGGCGAGTTAAGCTTCTTTTCGGCATCTACTCTCTCGGCAGCAGGTGCTTTATCGGGGAAGTAGATCTTTGCAAGGAACGGGAAGTCATCGTATTCGCAAACAAACAGCGCTGCCTCGCCTGTATCCGGATTTAATACTTTTTTCAATATATAACGGCCTGCCAAAGTATCGCCGACATTAAAGCCTGCCGGTAACTTATTTGCTCCATCAGCCATAATTCACACCTCGTTTCATAAATTATTTTGCCTGAAAGCAAAGCACATTGTTTCTGAGAATCTTGTCAATGCGTGTATACAGCTTCATATTCTTGCCGACCATCTTTGTGTCATGTTCGATAACTGCCTGTATACTGCTTTCAAGTTCTCTTACCTGATTGTTGTAACTTTCTTCAAGTGCTTTCTTCTTAGCTTCATATTCTTTATTACCACCGCCGAAAAGTTTCTTTCTTGCAGCATAGAATTCTCTTTCAAGATTTCTCATATCTTCAAAATGCTTTTCGTCAAGTTTTTCCATTTCAACGGAGATACGTTTGTTCTTGTCAAGTTCACGTCCCGAACAATTCCTGTAAATCGTTTTAAGGAAGTTGATGGTATCTACCATATAGAACTTATGAAGAAGTGTCGCCTTTTCGTCGTAATCGCCGCTGTTGTCCATAACCTTGAGTATATCATCAATACTCGGGATCGCGTTTGCGGGATAAAGCGAATCGTCAAATTCTTTAAGAAGACCGTAAACCTTTTCTACCATCATCATATCGTACTTGATAGCCTCAACAGGCATAATCACGCCGCGCTGTGCGTAACCGCGCAGTTTGATAAGCTCGTTTTTGATGATCTCGATCTCGGACTCTTCGTCTTCGCCGTCTTCAATATTTTTAAGGGCATATTTTATTCTTAAATATTCAAAACGCTTGTTCAGGTAAACCTGAGGCGATGCACCCGTAAAGATAAATTTATTGCCCTGGTCGATAACATAGTTGGCCTCTGCCAGTATGTCTTCCTTGGAAGTTTTTGTAACATCATCCTTGAACAATGTAGGCAGTTTTGGCTTTTCGTCTTCGCCAAGAAGTTCGGCCTCGGACTGTTTAAGGAAATAATCGTCCTCGTCGGGCTCGTAATCGGGTGCCCAGGATGTATCATATTCTTCCTTATAGATACCTACGATACGTTCTTCCTGTTCTTCTTCGGGCGCCTTATTTTCCGGTGCAGCGGGTTCTTCTTTTTCCTCTGCTTCATAACCGCCGTAGGAAGCGCCCAACTCGGGTTCGCTGGGATACGATACGGGTTCTTCCTTTTCTTCCTCCGTCTCGGGAGCGTTATTATAAACGGTTTCCTGCTCGTCGGAATCATCGTTATCCGCAAGTCCCGAAAGGTCATAGCCGGGCTCGTCGTCCTCATCCTCTTCTTCATCATTGCCGTAGCTTGGTGTAACGGATGATGTAAAGCCTTCTGCACTGCTGTCGCTGTCGCTGTCGTAATCGTCAACTTCCATATAAGCGATAAGAAGTTCCTCGTCAAGGTATTGATTTATCTTTGCAATATCATCATCAAGTTCAAAGAAATCATCAATAATACCCGTTGCACTTTCAATATTGGCAACTTTTCTTCTGAGATCGGCAAACTCGGGAAGTTCGCCAAAAGGAACCATATCATCCTCTTTAAGGCAGATGCAGTTTTCAACACTGTAATAAACGTTTAATTTATCAGCCACATAGGATCTGGCAATGTCAAGAAAGACCTTTTTATCGCTGCTCACGCTTTCAAGCAATGCCAAAGCGTCCTTTGTACTCATAAAATCACCTCCGTAATTGTGTTAAGCCGGCCGAATAGTTTACGCGGCCTTATTTACTTAATATAATACCACTTTTTAATCAATTCGTCAAATAAAATCACAAAAAAAAATTCACAATTTTAAAAAAATTTTAAAAATTTAGTTTAAAGTACCATTATTTGTACATTAAAAAGGCCTTTAGGTTACGTAACAATATTACGTAACCTAAAGGCCCCATTGATAAAATCGCTTCTATTCAGCTTAAACAGCGGTTTTGTAAGGTTATATCAACCTGCTTTCAATTCTAAACGCAATCTGTCGGCTATAAGCGCAATAAATTCACTGTTGGTAGGTTTGCCCTTATTTGTGGATACCGTATAGCCGAAAAGGCTGTCTATCGCATCTACCTTGCCGCGGCTCCAGGCAACTTCTATGGCATGTCTTATCGCTCTTTCCACCCTGCTTGGCGTAGTATTGCACTTTTTGGCAATGGAAGGATAAAGTTCCTTTGTGATATAATTAAGTACATCTATATCGTCAATTGCCATAAGTATCGCCTCACGCATATAGTGATAGCCGCGGATATGTGCGGGGACGCCTATTTCGTGCAGGATATTCGTCACCCTTGTTTCAAGATCCACATCGCTTATCCTGGCAAAGCCGAGTTTTATGTTTTTGGCGGGCAGCGGTTCTTTAAGCTGACGTATACGCGACACCAGCAGCTCCATATCAAAAGGCTTTGCTATATAGTACTTTGCCCCAAGCATAAACGCCTTTTGCGTTATCTGCTCCCCCGTTATCGCGGTAAGCATAATTACCATTGTATCACTCTCGCCGCCTTGTCCGGCAAGTTTTTCCAACACGCCTATCCCGTCAAGTTTTGGCATAATACCGTCTATCAGCGCAATATCGGGCTTGTCGGAAAGTATTTTGTTGTACGCCTCCAAACCGTCATAAGCCTTGGAAATAACCTCCATATCGGGCTGTTTTTCCAGATAATTACATAAGCAGTCACAGAAATCCCTGTTGTCGTCTGCCACCAAAACGGTAATTTTTTTGTTATTCATAGTATTTCCCTCCATATAGTTTTAGATGTATATTAATTGGTAATTTTTACCATTTATCAATATTATAAACCAATAAAAGGAAAAATGCAAGCACTATTTTTATTTTTTTACAGGAATACCATATTTTACCAAAGATGCGTTTGAATATCGTCTGTCTCCTGTTACTTCTGCACCAAACCAATCGGGTGCATCAAACAAAACCGCTTCTTTTAATGAAGAAAATTCCACTTCCACATTCATAAAACCGTCAAGCTGCGCCTCGTAAATATCCAATTCGGCAGTCAAGCCGTCTTTAAGCGGCACAAGATATCTTTTTTTGACAACAGCGCCCGTTTCGGTCTTATCCCAAAGTTTAACAAACTGTTCCTTTGACAGCGGCAGTTCAAACTCGGTCCTGTCAAGGCCGTTGTTGCGTGCGGCGCCCTTTACGGTAAGTATATATTCATCGTTGTGCTGTCTCAGGCGTATAGTCGGGTCGGTGGATATATATCCCTGACGTATATTAAGACACTCGCAGTTTTCAAGCCCTTCGGGCAAACTGTCTACAAGAAATTTGCGTTCTATTTCGGTGTTATTTACATTCATTTCAAATCCCCCTTGAAAATTAAGGTATAAAATAGTATAATTAGAGTGATAAATATAAACTATGAGAAGAGAGAAAGCTTGCTTTCTCAATTCGATTAGTTTATCAGAGTAAAAACAGCACTTTAGTGATGTTTTTGCGATGGTTTGAGGAAGATTTATCTTCCGATAATATAAACTATGAGAAGGGAGAAAGCTTGCTTTCTCAATTCGATTAGTTTAACGACACGAAATTGAAAATTTCGTGGAGGTTTGAGGAAGATTTATCTTCCGATAATATAAATTATGAGAGGAGAGAAAATTTGTTTTCTCAACTCGATTAATTTAA
>CAMNCZ010000050.1 GCA_946534775.1 uncultured Eubacteriaceae bacterium | reverse complement strand
CCTCTTGTTACTAATGACGGTGTTACAATTGCAAAGGAAATAGAACTTGAAGATCCTTTTGAAAATATCGGCGCACAGCTTGTTAAGGAAGTTGCAACAAAGACAAATGATGTAGCGGGCGACGGTACAACCACCGCAACGGTACTTGCACAGGCAATGGTACACGAGGGCCTTAAAAACATCGCAGCGGGCGCTAACCCCATTATCCTCAGAAAAGGTATGGATAAGGCAACAAAGGCCGCTGTTGAGGCTATAAAGGAAATGAGCCAGAGTGTTGAAGGCAAAAAGCATATTGCTATGGTCGCTTCTATCTCCGCAGCAGACGAGGAAGTTGGCGCAATGATAGCAGATGCTATGGAAAAGGTATCAAACGACGGCGTTATCACTGTTGAAGAATCCAAAACAATGGATACGGAACTTGAACTTGTAGAAGGTATGCAGTTTGACCGCGGTTATCTGTCGGCTTATATGGCTACGGATATGGAAAAGATGGTTGCAAACCTTGACAATCCTTATATCCTTATCACAGACAAGAAAATATCGAATATCCAGGATATTCTTCCTTTGCTTGAACAGATCGTTCAGAAAGGTGCAAAACTTCTTATCATTGCAGAAGATGTTGAGGGCGAAGCACTTACAACACTTATTGTAAACAAGTTAAGAGGTACATTCAATGTTGTTGCTGTAAAAGCACCCGGTTTTGGCGACAGAAGAAAAGAAATGCTTGCCGATATCGCAGCGCTTACAGGCGGTCAGGTAATTTCAAGCGAGCTTGGTCTTGAACTTAAAGAAGCTACTATCGATGTTCTCGGCCGTGCAAAGACAGTAAATGTTACAAAGGAAAACACAACTATCGTAGGCGGCGCAGGCAAGAAAGAAGATATTGAAGCAAGAGTTGCACAGATCCGCGCAGCGCTTGAAGAAACAACTTCCGAATTTGACAAGGAAAAATTACAGGAAAGACTTGCCAAGCTTGCAGGCGGCGTAGCCGTTATCAAGGTGGGTGCAGCTACAGAAGTTGCTTTAAAAGAAAAGAAACTCCGTATGGAAGATGCTCTTGCAGCTACACGCGCAGCTGTTGAAGAAGGTATCATCAGCGGCGGCGGTTCGGCTTACATCCATTCCATTCCCGCAGTTGAAAAAGTTTGCGCAAGCCTTGACGGTGACGAAAAGACAGGCGCAGGCATCATCCTGAAAGCACTTGAAGCACCTCTTCGTCAGATAGTTGCAAACGCAGGCCTTGAGGGCGCAGTTATTGTAAACAAGGTTAAGGAAAGCGCTAAGGGGGTAGGCTACAATGCACTTACAGACGAATATGTAAATATGGTTGAAGCAGGTATCATCGACCCCACAAAGGTTACAAGAAGCGCACTTCTTAACGCCAACAGCGTTGCAAGCACAATTCTTACAACAGAGTCGGTAGTTGCCGATATCAAAGAACCCGAGCCTCCGATGCCCGCAGGCGGTATGGGCGGTATGATGTAACGTTTGCTGGAAGATTTAACTTCCGATAAATATCGTTTATAAACAAAATTTTAATTTGCCCGACAAGAAAAAACATCTTGTCGGGTGTTTTTTATGTATAAAATTATTAAGAAAAACGAACAATTAAAAGAAAATACTCAACTTTCATTGACAAAAAGCGTTTAATAAGATAAAATATAAATGTCAGAAAACAAAAAAGTTTCCGAGAAAAATTTTAGAATAGATTTCCGAGAAAAGTTTCCGATAAGATCCGATAAGAAAGGAAGTAAATAAAATGCTAAGAAAAAGATTTCTGATATCGGCGGCCGTTATATCTATTGCGGTTATGTTCAGTGCCTGCGGCAAGCAGGAACCGCAGGACCAACAGGGTTCAAGCGATAATGAGATCGTTTTAAGCAATGACAATAAAGAAGACCCCGATGATGAGGAAAGTGATGTACTTGAAAAACCCGACGAAGCTTCACGAATAAATGTAAAGGCAGTGGTTGTGGGCGATTGTACGGGTATAGGTTTCGCACCGATAATGGGTTGGGGCGAAAAGGATAAAAATCACGAAAAATATGAACTTACCGTAAAGCAAACGCCCGAAGAAGCAGCGGCGGAACTTGAAAGCGGCAATGCAGATGTGGCAATTTTACCGCTTGATACGGCAGTAAGGCTGTATAATGACAAAAAAGATATAGTAATGCTTGCTACAAATACTTTCAATAATATCCATATTGCAGACCTTAGCGGTGAAGTGACCGAAAAATCCGAATTAAGCGGAAAGACGGTCGCTTATGCAGATGACGGTTCTCTTACCGCATCCGCAGCGAAGCAGATGCTTGAAAAATGCGGTGCAGCAGCTTCCGCAATGGACAGCAACGAAAGTATTGAAAAAAAATTGGCAGACGGAAGCATACAGCTTGCTATTGTACCCGAGCCGTATATCACGATTGCAAAATTTGACAATGACGATATCCAGCTTGGCCCCGATGTGACTGATTTGTGGAGCGATGTTGATGCAAACAGCGAGATAATTTCAAGTGTGCTTGTTGCCAGAAAAGATTTTGTCGAAAACAACAAAGACAGTATGATATATATTCTTGATGATTTCAGACAATCGGTAAATACTGTTATATACGGTATTACAAAAACGCTTGACTATGCAGCTAATTTCAATATTATGACGGATAAAAGTCTTGCGGTTTCAACTATGCGAAACTGTGGCTACAACTTTACCGAGGGCATTGAAATGTGGACAACTGCCGAAAACTTTATTTCCGCAAACTCCGATGTTTTTGACGGACAGTTACCCGACAAGGACTTCTATTATGTAACGGAAGAAGATTGATCGAAATAATACCGAACCGCGGTCACAAGCCGCGGTTTTTGCATTTATTTACAGTGTTTTTTAAGCATATTTTACCCGCTGAAAACAATACTATATAATGAAAATATTTATTCGTTATAAAAAACATCGGGGGGATAAAATATGTATATGCTAAAATATATAAAACGTTTTTTTGCGGCTGTACTGGCGGCGAGTTGTCTTACAAATGCGGTATATGCGGCGGAACTGCCAAAGATCGAAGGAGAGGCTTATATATTGACTGAGGCGGAAACGGGAAAGGTAATAGCCGAAAAAAATGCGGATATGCCTCTTCCGCCTGCAAGCGTTACAAAAATAATGACGCTTTTGCTGATATATGAAAGCGAGGCCGCGGGCAAAATAAAATGGGATGATGAAGTGAGTGTGTCGGAGCACGCGGCAAGTATGGGCGGTTCGCAGATATTTCTTGAAGCGGGAGAAAAACAGACGGCAGCGGTGCTGACAAAATCTATTGCTATTGCATCGGCAAATGATGCCGCGGTAGCTATGGCGGAATATATAGCGGGCAGCGAAAGCGCTTTTGTGGAAATGATGAATAACAGGGCGAAAGAACTGGGTATGAACAATACGACTTTTAAAAACGCCTGCGGTCTTGATACCGAGGGACACAAAATGAGCGCACGGGATATATCCGTTATGAGCCGCGAATTGATAACAAAGTTTCCGCAGATAACCGAGTATACGACAGTTTGGCAGGACACGATAACACACAAGACCGCAAAAGGCGAAAGCGAGTTCGGGCTGACAAACACAAATCGCCTTATAAAATGGTATAACGGCGCTACGGGCCTTAAAACGGGTTCTACGGGCAATGCGAAGTATTGTCTTTCGGGTACGGCAAAACGCGATAATATGGAACTTATTGCGGTTATAATGGCTTGTCCCGAACCAAAACTCAGGTTTAAGGAAGTTATGAAAATGCTGGACTACGGCTATGCAAACTATATGCTTTTAAACGGAGAACCCGTAGGGAAAACGGTAGGAGAAGCCGCCGTTTCGGGCGGTGAGGAAGACAGCGTAAACGCAGTTGTAAAGGATAAAGTATCTTATCTTGCCGAAAAAGGCGATAAAAAGCTTTCAAACACCGTAAATATCAGAGAAGGGCTGAAAGCACCGATAAATGCGGGTGACGAGATAGGTGAAATAATTTATGCTTATGACGGCAAAGAAGTGGGGAAAAGTGCTTTGACGGCCGAAAAAGATATCGCAAAATGCGGTTTCGGCAAAAATTTGAAAGAGATAGTGAAATTATGGTTTAAAGGCTGAAAAAAGAGCATTGCGGAGAAATTTGCAATGCTCTTTTATATATTATCAAATTTTTTCGGGTTCGGGATAATCAACACCGAAGGTCTCAACGGTCACATCGTACATAACCTGGTCTTCAACGGGTCTGTCCATCATACCCGTAGGCACACTTGCAAGCTTATCGACTACATCCATACCTTCGATAACTTTGCCGAAAGCGGCATAAGCGCCGTCAAGATGAGGAGCATCTTTATGCATAATAAAAAACTGGGAACCTGCCGAGTCGGGCATCATAGAACGTGCCATTGAAAGTACGCCCGCAGTGTGTTTCAGGTCGTTTTTAAAGCCGTTTTGCGCAAATTCGCCCTTAATGCCGTAGCCGGGTCCGCCTGTGCCGCGTCCCTGCGGGCAGCCGCCCTGTATCATAAAGCCCTTGATTATTCTGTGAAAAATAAGGCCGTTGTAATAGCCTTTGTTAATAAGGCTGATAAAGTTGTTTACTGTGTTTGGCGCGATATCGGGGTAAAGTTCCGCCTTTATCGTATCGCCGTTTTCCATTTTGATAGTTACTATCGGGTTTGTCATTTTGTTTTTTCCTTTCTTAAATAAGATATTATAAAATTAAATATTAATTTTGACAGGGGTAAAATCAAGATAATCGCTTGATGTAAGATAGTAAGAAACGCCGTCTTTCTTGCCTTGTATGCCTGTTTTATGGCTTTCGGTACCGTGCAGATGACCGTATACAACAACATCGGCACCGTATTTTTCTATTATATCCATAAAATCGGAACGTTCGCCTTTGTCGTTTGCGGGCGGGTAGTGCAGCATTACTATGAATTTTTTGTAATGCGCTCTTTTTGCGGCCTGCAAGGACATTTCCAGCCGCAGACACTCGCGTTTGTATATCTTTTCGTCTTTTGACTGCTTATACATAGAATCCCCGGGGCATATCCAACCTCGCGAACCGCAGACGGCATATTCGCCGAAAGGATAAAAATTTGTTCTTATAAAAAACATATCTTCGGACATCGCGTTAAGTTTCTGTACGGATGTCCACCAATAATCGTGGTTTCCGCTTACAAAAACCTTTTTGCCGTTAAATGTGTTTATAAAGTCAAAATCGGGTCCGAATTCAGTCATATTCTGCGCCCAGGATATATCGCCCGCAACAAGCACCGTATCTTCGGGGCTTATCATATTGTTCCAGTTTTCTTGTATCTTTAAATGATGGTTTTTCCATTTTTTGCCGAAAATATCCATCGGTTTGTCTTTGTACAGACTGAGATGCAGGTCGGCTATTGCATAAAGGGCCATTTAAACATACCTCACATTATAAATTTCGGCCATTGTTTCAAGCTGATGATTAAATTCGGAAAGCTTGTTTACATCGCCGTCGCGGAAGATCTCCATAAACTGTCTGTTGTAGTCGTTAAGATGTTCAACTTTTCCGTAGGCATATAAATTATGTATATTTTTTACTATCTCATTCACCAAAAATTCCTGTGTCTGTTTGGTCTTTTGCGCCTGCAAAAGTTCGCCGCGGATAGTTGTCATTTCGTTATCCAGCTTAAAAGCGGCTTCCGCGCAGTTGTGCAGCCTTTCTTTAAGATGTTCGGGCAGATGTCCGTCATACTTGTAGCGCAAAGAATGTTCTATCGTTGCCCAAAAGTTCATAGCCAGTGTGCGTATTTGCAGCTCGCATTTAAGCGGCATTATCTCATCTTCATATACTATCTTGTATCCGATGGTTATATGGTAGCTGCGGTAACCGCTTTTTTTTGTGTTTGTTACATAGTCTTCTTCCTGAAGTATCTTCATATCGAAGCCGTCTCTTGCACGTATAATATTGACTACTTTCTCGATATCTTCGACAAAGCGGCAGATTATGCGTATACCCGCAATATCTTCAAGCACATTGAGTGCATCATCAATAGGTATATTGCGGTCGTTTGCTTTGGCGATAATGCTTGATATGCTTTTTACGCGGCCTTCAACCTGTTCAATGGGTGA
This sequence comes from uncultured Eubacteriaceae bacterium, assembly GCA_946534775.1. Lineage (GTDB taxonomy): Bacteria > Bacillota > Clostridia > Lachnospirales > CAG-274 > RGIG4310. The sequence continues at coordinate 999 of CAMNCZ010000050.1, read as the reverse complement.
GTGCTGCTGCCTGCGCAAAAAATCCCTTCTTACGCTTTTAAGCTTTAAAACTATCTCGTCAACGGCCTGTTCATAAGGAAGAAGCTCCGTATTCCAATTGGTTATTCCCATAAAAATACCCCCAGTTTTTTTTATTATAGCACAATAATTATGTTTTTACAATAGTAATATAGTAAATTTTAACATAAATAAATTGCGTAATATGTCAAAAAAAGTGTTTTTGTATAAAAAATCCCGCCAAAAATGACGGGATACTAATATCTGTGGTTTATATAATAATCGATAAGAGATTTTTTAGTGCCTTTCTCAAAAACACCTTCGTCGATAAGTCTTTTTTTGATAAATTCACTTGTGGAGTGCAGGATAGTATTGTTATGTTCTTTTAAAACTATCTCAAAAAGCTTGTTTTTAAGCTCCTTGCTGCGCACGGATATGTGGTATGCAGTCACACCGCGAAAATCCAGAAGATCGAGTATTTTAAGCGTGGCGCGGTCTTTTTGCGAGTAGTAGTAATTCATCTGCTCGTTAAAATGATACTCGTAATCACCGTAAGCACTCATTTTGCTGTCTTTGGCCATTGCGTTGTAATATTGATAGTTAAAAAGCGCCTTGTCGATATTGTCGATGTTTTTAAACGGCTTTATGTTCAAAGAAAGCACGGCCTCAAGGTTTTTGTCAAGGTATTCGCGTTTTGTCATATCGCCTTTTATATATTGCTCTATCAATGCCTGTCTGTAATTGAAATATTTTTGCAGTACATTCATATTATCACTTCCGTATCGAAAATTACAGTAAACGAAATTTTTTATGTCGTTTAATATAAAATTTGTGTTTAAAGTTTGTGTATTTTATGTTATCATATATTAAACTAATCGAGTTGAGAAAGCAAGCTTTCTCTCTTCTCATAGTTTATATTATCATATATAATTCTTTTTTTCAATGATTTTTTGTTTGGGTTTAGGCAGATCTGAGACAGGGGGGGACGGTTCTACTGTCTCG
>CAMNCZ010000049.1 GCA_946534775.1 uncultured Eubacteriaceae bacterium | reverse complement strand
AAATTGGCAAAAAACCTGTTTTTTGCCAGAGGGTGGCGCTTAATGCGACACCCTCTTAAAATTTAATTAAGTATTCTGAGTGAATTTACAACGGCTATAAGTGCAGTGCCAACATCGGCAAAGACCGCAAGCCACATATTGCCAAGGCCCAAAGCTGCAAGCACAAGCACCGCAAGTTTTACGATAAGTACAAAAGCCACGTTTTGTTTTAATACAGCCATTGTCCTGCGGGATATCTCGACAGCACGAAGTATGCCCAACGGTGTATCGCCCATTATAACTATATCGGCTGCTTCTATTGCGGCATCACTGCCTATACCGCCCATTGCGGCACCGACATCGGCACCCGCAAGAACGGGGGCATCATTTATGCCGTCACCGATAAAGGCGGTAAGACCGTGTTTTTTCTTTAATTCAAGCAGTTTATTGAGTTTGTCGCCCGGCAAAAGTTCGTATTCCACAACGGAAATGCCCGCTTTTTTTGCCGTACTAAGTGCGTTTTGTTTTGTATCGCCCGTAAACATAGCGCATTTAATGCCTGCGGCGGCAAGTGCGTGTACCGTAGTTGAACTGTCGGGTCTGACAGTGTCGGCAAGTGTGATGCTGCCGAGCAATTTTCCGTCAAGTGCTGCGTATATATCCGCATCCGAACCGTTAAGCGGCACAGCAAGTTTTTCCATAAGCGAGCGGCTGCCGACTGCGGCTTGGCTGCCGTGATATTCCGCCGTTATGCCGTAACCGCTCAGTTCGCTGACATTTTCTGCAGGTTCGGGCGTTTTGCCGTAAGCCTTGATTATGGCTTTGGCAATGGGGTGGGTGGAGTATTGCTCGAGTGCGGCGGCAAGCGCGAGAGTTTCTTCATTTGCCGATTGTACACTGAATTCACCCGTTGTGAGTGTTCCGGTTTTGTCAAAGACTGCCATTTTTAATTTTGCAAGTGTTTGTATATAACTGCTGCCTTTTATAAGAACACCCGATTTTGATGCCTTGCCAATGCCGCTGAAAAAGCAAAGAGGAACGGAAAGTACCAGTGCGCAGGGGCAGGATGCCACAAGAAAGATAAGACCGCGTTTTATCCACTTTGGGTCAAAACCATATAAAAAACAGGGGATAATAGCAAGCAGCAGTGCGAAAACAACAACTGCGGGGGTGTATATTGCCGCAAAAGCCGATATAAAGTTTTCTGCCTTTGCTTTGTGCGCCGCGGCATTTTCCGTCATTTCGAGTATTCGTGCGGCAGTGCTGTTTTCGTACTTGCTTTCGGCTTTTATTTTAACGGCTTTTCCCGTGTTGATATAGCCGCTTAAAACCTTATCGCCCACATTTGCATCACGCGGTACGCTTTCACCTGTTAAAGCGGCGGTATCAAAACTTGTCATACCGTCGGTGACGATACCGTCTACAGGTACTTTGGCACCCTGTTTAACAAGCAGGATATCGCCTTCTTCTATATCATCGGGGTCGATCTCAACAATGTTTCCGTCTTTTACAAGGTCGGCGTGTTCTATTTTAAGGTCCATAAGTTCGCTTATATTTCTGCGGGAACGCTCAACAGCCATATCCTGCAAAAATTCGCCTATCTGATAAAATACCATAACCGCAAGCGCTTCCGTGTATTCGCCGATTATAAAGGCGCCTACGGTTGCTATGGACATTAAGAAGTTTTCATCGAAAATATGTCCTTTTACTATATTTTTTGCGGCGTTTAAAATTACATCATATCCCGCGATAAGATAGGCCGCAAATATGACAACGGGATTTCTGAAACCGTTAAGATATACAACAAGCAAAAAAGCTACGGCAGCTGCACGCATAACGGCTGTTTTCTTTGAAGTATGACCGTGTTCGTGAGTATGTGTATGTGTGTGATCGTGTTCGTGTGAGTGACAGCTGCATCCTTTGCCGTGCTCGTGTTCGTGCGAGTGGCAGTCACATTCTTCACCGTGTTCGTGTTCGTGTGAGTGACAATGTTCACATTCATCTTTGTGGGTATGTTTGTGTGCCGCGCCTTTTTCAATTACGGTTATGCCGCTTTCTATGCCCGAAACGATGGAATCTATCTCTTCGATAAGTTTGTGAACGGTCATATTGTGTTCAAGTGTAAGATTTTTGTTTATAAAGTTAAACTCTACGTTTTCAAAGCGCGTATCGTTTTTTATCCTGTTTTCGATTTTATTTGCGCAGTTAGGGCAGTTAAGTCCGTCAAGTATAAGGGTGCTTTTCATATTTCTTCGCCTCCTTCTTCGTAGGAATAACCGTTTTTGTGCGATATATGTTCAATACCGTTTTTCAGCAGTATACCGACGTGCTCGTCATCAAGTGAGTAGGTCACGTTTTTGCCGTCGCGCCTGAATTTAACTATATCATTTTGGCGCAGTATACGCAGTTGGTGCGAAAGTGCGGATTGATTTATTGCAAGTGTCTCGACAAGTTCGCTTACGCACATATCTTTTTGTAAAAGTGCGTAAAGTATTTTTATGCGTGTAGGATCACCGAATATTTTGAAAAAATCACCAAGATCGTAAGCAAGTTCTTCATTTATGGGTCTCATTGCAACATCTCCTTTTTGATTTTTATATATGAACAACTGTTCATATATTGATTATATTATATAATGTTAAATATGTCAATAGAAATTTTAAAAAATATGAAAATTGTGCGAAAAGCCGAAAAATAAAAGATTTGTCGAAGTTTGCTTAAAAAAGTAATTGACAATTTGTGGAAAATATGTTATTTTTAGATTAAGGATGTTACATAAAGTGATATCGATATTTTGCTTAGGAGGAAATTTTGATGAAACAAGGTACAGTAAAATGGTTTAATGCCGATAAGGGATACGGCTTTATTTCCGTAGAAGGCGGCGATGATGTGTTTGTACATTTTTCGGCGATCAATTCAGAAGGCTACAAAACTCTTGAAGAAGGACAGAGTGTTGAATTTGAGTTGGCTGAAGGCCCCAAAGGTCCTATGGCTGCTAATGTAGTTCGCTTATAATATATAAATAAGTTAAACCAAAAAAACTGCTTTGATGTGTGATGCAAAGCAGTTTTTTTGTGATTATTTTTGGTTTTTGTTATAGAAAAACATCGCAGCCGAAGCGCCGCATACTATTATATAGCCGATAAAGCTGTATATATCGGGCATTTGTCCGAAAATGAAAAAGCCGAGTATCGCCGCAAAAATTATCTGGGAATAGTCAAAAATAGATATCTCTTTTGCGGGAGCGTTTGAATAGGCGGCGGTTATGGAAAACTGACCGCCCGCTGCGGCAACGCCCGCCATAAGCAGGGTAGCGATTTGCTTTGCGGTCATTTGTGTATAGTCAAATATCAGTATCGGCAGTACCGCAAGGCAGGAAAAAGCCGAAAAAAACAGTACTATCCAACAGCCGGGTACGCCGCGGCCCGAAAGTATACGCACAAAGGTATATGCAAGGCCTGCACCGATACCGCCGCAAAGTCCCATAAGCGCGGGAAACGAACGACTGAAATCAAGCGAAGGCTTTATTATAAACAGGCTTCCCACAAAGGCCGCAACAACACATAATGCCTGAAACAAACGCGGTTTTTCCTTTAATATCAAAAACGAAAATATTATTGTAAAAAAAGGCGCCATTTTATTTAGCATAGATGCATCGGAAATGGATGCCATATTGTCTACGGCATAAAAATTGCCCAAAATACCTATTGTTCCTGCGGTGGACCGCACAAGCAGGTAGGGAATGTCGCCTATCTTTGGCTTGGTTTTTTCGCCGCTTTTCAAAAGAACAAACAATGCTATCAAAAAGGCAATAAAATTTCGGAAAAAGCTTTTCTGCGGTGTCGGAAGATCGCCCGAAAGCCGAACAAAACAATTCATAAGCGCAAAACAAAAGGCGGAGCAGATTATATAAATAATTGCCTTTTGTTTTTTGTCAAGGGCGGTCATTTCCCGATTTCCTTTCTGACGGTCTCAAGCGAAACACCGCTTTCAAGGGCGGCATTTTTTATATCCTCAAATTCGGGCTTTATCTTTTTTGTGCCGAAACCTTCGGAAACTTTAAAACGAATATCGCCGTATTTTGTTGCTGTTTTGTCCTCAATACGTTCCATTACATATCTTTTGCATTTATGCTCCCTTATGCCTATGGTGGAAGTGTATCCGAATATATATCTGATTATTTCATCCTTTTTATCCGCCGAGACTATACAGCTTAAAAGCTGACCGGGACGACCTTTTTTCATAAAAACGGGGGTGGTAAAAACGTCTTTTGCGCCCGCTTTAAACAGCATATCGCAGGCAAATGCGATGTCCTCGCCCGTCATATCGTCGATATTGCAGCTTATCTCATATATTTCCTCCGTATCTTCGGCGGTATCTCCGAGGAAAACACGCAGAATGTTTGCGTTTTTAAAATGCTTTGTACCTGCGCCCATACCCGTCTTTTCAAGCGTCATAACGGGCATATCTCCGAAACTTTTTACAAAATGCTTTAAAAGCGCGGCGCCTGTCGGTGTACATCTTTCGCCCTCGCTGCCCTCGGTATAAAACGGTATACCGCGCAAAAGTTCGGCAGTGGCGGGGGCGGGTACGGGGAGAATACCGTGCGCACACTTTACCGTGCCGCCGCCGACATTAACGAATGATGCATATATATTTTTTACATCAAGTTCGTTTATAAGCATACATACACCGACTATATCGCAAACGGCATCCATAGTGCCTACTTCGTGAAAGTGTATGTTTTCGGGTTCTCTGCCGTGTACTTTCGCTTCCGCTGCGGCAAGATCGGCATAAACGGAAGAAGCCTCTTTTTTTACGTCACTGCTGATTTGGAGCTTGTCTATAATATCCAAAATATCCGACAGTGCGGTATGCCGGTGTTCGTGATGATGTTCGTGTTTGTTATGATGTTCGTGGTGATGTTTGTGGTCATACATAGACTCACTTTCCTCAATGCCGTTGATTTTTACACGCAGATGAGTGCCGACAATGCCGTTTTGTTCTACACTTTCCCTTGTTACTAAAACATCGGGAATGAGTTTGTTTATCCTGTCCAGAAAATCATCGGGATCGGGGTGAAGTTCAAGCAGGGCAGACATAAGCATATCACCTGCGGCCCCCGCACCGCATTCTATAAACAGTGTTTTCATATAAACCTCCTATTAAAAAATTAAAAAATCAAAAAAGCGGCCTTTATAAGCCGCCTTTAATCAGTTTTTATTTGCAATAGCCGCTTTTATCCTGCCGTTGGGGTCTTTTAAAAGTATAGTTACAAGCCAGATGATAAGGCCGAAAGCAACTACACATATACCAAGAAAAGCGTCATTCGTCATATCGGCTGCTTCGGGCATAAAGTACTCTGCACCGAGTTCGATATATTCGGCTATGGCATCTACAAGCCACATAAGCGAAGCGCCCCAGTACATAAGCGAAAGTGTGCCGAGTTTCATTTTGCTTTCGGGTAATGCATACCATAAAATAGTGGTGGTAATAGCGGCAAAAACCGTTATCAATAATGTCATTTAAGAACATCTCCCTTCTTTTCGGGAAGTTTTTCGATATAACGCGATGCTGCGACCATTACAAACCATACCGCAGTAACAAGCACAGCCATACCCACGCCCGAAGTTGCCATTTCGGCAAACATTTCCGCACGGTCGGCGGGATTTGCCGCATTTGTCAAAAATGGGAACCAAGGTGTAACTTCACCGTGCCATACGTGCTCAAAAGCAAGCAGTGCGCTGCCGCCCCAAAGCATATTGTTGAGCCAGTCCATTCTTTTGATGTACGGATTTGTTATTTCGGCTGATGTTTTTTTCGATTTTTTATCTGCCGCTATTTTAACAGCTGTTGTAACGACAGCCTCTGTTGCGGGAACTATAAAACAAGCCATATTTATTCCTCCTTAAATTTAGTTTTAATAAATTATACCATAAACCGAAATAAATTTCAATATTAAATTTGATCGTATTTACTTTTAGGATAAAATGGGATCGATTTTACAATACATTTGACAAGCGGGAATATAGAGGGTATAATAAAATAAAAAGGAATTTGGCTGAAAAGAGAAGGTGATTGTATGAAACTTAATTTGACGGATCTTTTATTTTCGCTTTCTGAAGCACTTGATATAGTTGAACACGAAATGACGGGTGTACAGTCCTCGCACGGTAAGCACGTAGCGTATTTATCTGCGCTTATGGGCAGAGAATACGGTATGGCGGATGAAGAACTTACCGATTTTGTCTGCTGTGCTATGCTGCACGATAATGCCTTTACCGAATATGCCCGTGAGGAATTCAGTTCGGGCAATGTGGTGGATGTATACGAGCTGAAAAAACGCGCCGAAATGCTTAATAAAGAGGATTATATGTGTTTTATAAGCGGCGCAAGACATTCGGCGGCAGGGGAGAGGAATATTGCGCTTATACCTTTTCGCACGGATGTAAAAAACATTATACTTCATCATCACGAAAATGCCGACGGAACGGGTCCTTTCAAGCGGGATGACGGCGTTACAAACATTAAATCGCAGATAGTGCATCTTGCCGATACGATCGATGTTATATGGAATATAATGACAATAACCGAAGAAGATTTTGAGCTTATGCACGAAAAGATAAACTCGCTTTCGGGTATTATGTTTTCCGAAAAAAGCGTTGAACTTTTTAACAAAGCAATAAACTATGAAAACCTGCATAATTTTCGTATGAAAAGTTCGGAAGAAGTATTAAGGGATATGCTTTACTGCGTTGAACGTGATTATACGGATGAAGAGATACATAATATCGCAAAGTTTTTTGCGGGCATAGTTGACTGCAAGTCCTCATTTACCCGTTCACACTGCATAGGTGTTGCGGACAAGTCCGAAATAATGGCAAAATATTACGGTTTTGCGCAGGATAAGGCTATAAGATATTATCTTGCGGCTGCGCTGCACGATATAGGCAAACTTGTTATTCAAAACGATATACTTGAAAAGCGCGGCAGACTTGATGCCGAGGAATTTGCAAACATCAAGACACACGCTATGGCAACACGGGAACTTTTGCGCGATATAGACGGCTTTGAAGATATAACGGAATGGGCATCAAATCATCACGAAAAATTAAACGGCAAAGGTTATCCTCAAAAATTAGATGCAAAGGA
>CAMNCZ010000048.1 GCA_946534775.1 uncultured Eubacteriaceae bacterium | reverse complement strand
TGCCGCTAAAGCTAAATTTTATTTTTCCTTTTTGAATTAATCAGTGTTTCCCTTAATAAATTCTTTATTGTTATTCGGCAAATTATATTGTATACTAAAAATAAAAAGGATAGCATTATGAAAAAACTGTTTAAAACATTTCTGCTTGCGCTTGGGTTGGTTTTGATATTATTTGGCATTATATCCGCTGTATTTGCCAATGTAAACGCCGCTAACTTTATGCTGATAATTATGGGGCTTATCTCAATATCTTTCCGTTTTTTAAAAAACAACAAATTTACCCGCATATATACGGGGCTTGTAATTGCCGCGGCGATCGCATATATCGGCATAATAGCGGTAATAATCACATTTAAGCCGCAAAAAGCCGACGGCAGCGAAGATGCGGTCATTGTACTGGGATGTGCCGTTATAGGCAGCAGACCGAGCAATACTATGTACGCACGCACCTACGCGGCGATAGATTTCTATTATAAAAATCCCGATACGGTCTTTGTGCTTTCGGGCGGCAAAGGCCCTCAGGAAGATATCACCGAAGCCGCGGCTATGGAAAAACTTATGCTTGATGCGGGTGTACCCCGTGAAAACCTTATCCTTGAAGAAAAAGCCACCAGCACAAGCGAAAACTACAAATATTCAAAACAGCTTCTGGACGGTTATTTTAAGGACAAGCCTTATAAAACGGCGTTTGTTACAAATGATTTTCACTGTTACCGTGCAGGTAAGCTTGCAAAACTTAACGGCTTTGAAGATATACGATGCATACCTGCCGCTACGCCCAAAAATGCCGTGGTTTTATGCTATGTACGCGAAGTGCTTGCAGTGATAAAACTTTGGATATTCAGAAACTGATTTTCACTTGTTTTTAACTTTGATATAGTGTATACTGATTAATGGAGCGTGATATTATGAGCAGTTACGAATCATTTGCAAAGGTATACGACACATTTATGTCAAATGTGCCTTATGACAAATGGATAACATATATAAAAAAAATCTGGAAAAAATTTGATTTGCAGCCGAAACTTATACTTGACCTTGCCTGCGGTACGGGAAATATGTCCTATAGACTGGCAAAAGACGGATATGAGATGCTAGGTGTCGATTTATCCGAAGATATGCTTGAAGAGGCAATGGAGAAAAACGCTTTGCTTCCCTGCGATGCAAAGCCCGTGCTGTATCTGAACCAGGATATGCGTGAATTTGAGCTTTACGGTACGATAGACTGCGTTTTATGCCTTTGTGACAGCATAAATTATATAGTTGAACCCGATGATCTTTTACAGGTTTTCCGCCTTGTAAACAACTATCTTGAACCCGGCGGACTGTTTATATTTGATATAAATACCATTTACAAATTCAAATATATCCTTGCGGACAACAGCTACGGCGAAACTACCGAAAATGCCGCATATACCTGGGAAAACTACTATGACGAAAGCGAAAATATAAACGAGTTTTATACAAACTTTTTTATTGAAAACGAAACGGGAAGTTATGACCGTTACGAAGAATGTCACTACGAAAAGGGCTACACCGTTAACAAAATAAAGGAGCTGCTTGATAAAGCGGGCTTTGTTTTTGAGGCCGTTTTTGACGACAACACTTTTGACCCGCCTCACGAAAACAGCGAAAGGCTGTATTTTGTAGCCAGAGAGCACGGAAAGGGCGCAGACGGTGTTTCACACGTTTTTGACAATATCCGATAAATATATTTTGAAAGGAATTTTAAAATGAACGATTATATATTGAGAGCAACTTTCGCCGGGGACAGCGGCAGAATATTTGTTGCAAATACAAAAGAAACGGTAAACAAAGCATTTGAATATCACAAAACATCACCCGTAATGACTGCGGCACTCGGCAGAACGCTGACAGGTGCCGCAATTATGGGCAGTATGCTAAAAAGTGATGATGATCTGCTTACCATATCCATAAAAGGCGACGGCCCGGGCGCAGGAATTACCGTTACGGCAAACAACCGTGTGCAGGTAAAAGGTTATCCGTTTAATCCCGTTGTGGATATACCGCTTAAATCAAACGGAAAACTTGATGTTTCGGGTGCTTTGGGCTACGGAACAATGACAGTTATCAAGGACCTTGGCTTAAAAGACCCTTACGTCGGACAGATACCTCTTGTAAGCGGCGAGATCGCGGAAGACCTTACATATTATTTTGCCAAAAGCGAGCAGGTACCTTCCGCCGTTTCTCTCGGCGTATTGGTGGACCGCGATTATACCGTAAAGCAATCGGGCGGTTTTATTGTGCAGATGCTTCCCTCGGCTGACGACGAGGTAATATCAAAGCTGGAAGAAAAAATGAAAAATATCAAAAGCATAACTAAAATGCTTGATGAGGGTATGGACTGCGAACAGATATTAAACGAAGTTGTCGGTGATATGCAGCCTAAAATTTACGAAAAAATACCTGTTGAATATTACTGCAACTGCACAAGGGAAAGGGTCGAAAAAGCGCTTATATCCATAGGCCGTGATGAACTTACGGATATACTCGAAAAAGACAAACAAGCTACCCTGCACTGCCATTTCTGCAACAAAGATTATCACTTTTACGAAAACGATATACGGGATATACTGAACAGGTCGGCAAAATGATAAGTTTTTATATACATATCCCCTTTTGCAAAAGAAAATGCGCTTACTGTGATTTTTTAAGCGGTTTTGATGTGAAGGACACTCAAAAATACGTTGATGCGCTTTTAAACGAGATATCATCGTTTAAAACCGACAAAAAAATAAAAAGCATATTTATCGGCGGAGGCACGCCAAGCGTTATAGACAGCAGGTATACAGCGGAAATTATGCGTTGTGTAAAAGATAATTTTACGCTTGTTTCCGATTGCGAGATAAGCATTGAAACAAATCCCGGGACACTTGACGAAGAAAAACTTTCCGCATATAAAAACGCAGGCATAAACCGTTTAAGTATGGGTATACAAAGTTTTGACGATGCACTGCTTAAAACACTCGGCAGGATACACGACAGTCGAACTGCCCGGGACAATTTTGCGCTTGCAAAAAAATATTTTGACAATATCAATATGGATCTTATGTTTGCCCTGCCAAATCAATCGCTTGATAATTGGCGGAATACACTTAAAACAGCGGTTTTGCTTGAACCGACACATATTTCCGCCTACAGCCTTATCATAGAGGAAAATACGCCTTTTTACGATAAATACACATCTATCGACGAAAATATCGACCGTGAAATGTATTATTATGCGAAAAAATTTCTCTCGGAAAACGGCTATATACAATACGAAATATCAAATTTCGCAAAGCAGGGATATGAATGTCGGCATAACCTTGTATACTGGCAGGGCGGCGACTACAAAGGTTTCGGTCTTGGCGCGGCAAGCCTTATAAATAACTTCAGGCTTAAAAACACCGATGATATGCGGAAATATCTTAACGGGATATATGTTGTCGAAAGCCTCGGGCTTGATATGGACGACCAAATGAAAGAATTTGTTATACTCGGTCTGCGCTGTACAGACGGTATAGATACAGATTTGTTCAAAGCCCGTTTCAACGCGGATATATACGATATTTTCGGTGAAACGCTGGATAAACATATACATAGCGGTCTTTTGAAAAAACACAATAATATGCTTAAATTGACAGAAAAAGGTATCGATCTGTCAAATATGGTTTTTGTTGATATAATTTAAAGAGGGTGTCGCATTAAGCGCCACCCTCTTTTAAACAAATTATTCTTTTTCGGCGGGAAATACAAAATCTTCTTTAAGTACTTTCTGCATTATAAACGAAGCATCCGTTGCATCCACACCGCCGCTGAGGTCTACATCAAGATATTTCTGCCAATTTTCCGTTTTTGTTTCCAATACGGGTACAAATGATTCCAATAAGACTTTTTGAAGCGTGTCTGCGGCATCCGATGCATCAAGCTGTCCGTCTGCATTCGCATCACCGTATACAAAATCCTCCTCCGCTTCAAAGGGTTCAAAAACCTTGTTTACCGCAATATAAATTGATCTGTGACCTTTTGCGTTTGGATGCGGATCGAAAGTAACATCGCTTTCACGAAAATCTATCTGAACATTTACAAGGCTTGATGAGGTAAATTCACTGTAAACATCGGCAATTTTATAATCTTCATTTGCAACAAGGCCGCTGTTTAACCTATCGATATATGGCTGGATCACATTTCCGACAGCATACTCCGCATTGGAGTTTCCCGTAGGCACAACAAGTGAAGTATTTTTAAACGGATTATAGAAATTTGTCACAATTATCTGTGCATCACTGTTCTGCTTTTTTATTTCCTCCACAATAAGCGGAATGTTGGTTTTTACCGCCGTATCACACAATGCATAGAACCTGCTGTTATTTATGATAGAGGCTTCCATTCGGTCCAGACGTTTTTTTAAAGCAACAAGCGATTCGTGCGTTTTAAGATACTCAACTCTTTCCTCAATGGCTTTATCGAGGTTTTCGGAATTTGGGTCAACACCAAGACCGCCTGCAAGCGTAACGATCATAGGCCGCATTATATCGTTGCTGCCTATACTTACGGTAACTAACTTAGCACCCGAAAGGTCATACGCACCGTTTTTGAGTTCTTCAAGCAGCTGTTCCGATGTTTTGCCGTTGACACCGTAATTTTTAACGCTTATACCGTGTGCATTGGCAAACAGTGACGGATAAGACTGAACTTCGGGGCGGGCAAGACCGTAGCCCGCAGTAATACTGTCGCCCAAAGCGATATAATCATATTTTTCTTCGTTTGCAGCAAAAACATTGAATGCATTTAATATCATAGCTGCCATAACAATAAATGCCATTACTTTCTTTAACATAGTTTTTCTCCTTTATTTTTCATTTCACACAACACCGCCGCCATATTTTCGTAACCTGCGGTATTGTTTACCTTTACGCGGTATTCCGCGCTGTGCGGCAGGCCCTTTATATACCAGCCTATATGTTTTCGCATTTCCTTTACACCGATATTTTCGCCTTTGTACCCGACCAGCATTTTCAGATGCCTTTGCGCCATATCCAGTTTTTGGATCATATCGGGTTCGGGCAAAAGTTCGCCCGTGTCAAGGTAATGCAGCGTTCGTTTGAATATCCACGGATTTCCCTGAGCGCCGCGACCTATCATAACAGCATCGCAGTTGGTATATTCAAGCATTTTCTTTGCATCTTCGGGTTTAAATATATCGCCGTTACCTATAAGCGGTATATTTTTTAATGCATCTTTTGCCTTTGCGATAATATCCCAATCCGCACTGCCGCTGTAATACTGTTCCCGTGTCCTGCCGTGCAGCGTAACTGCCGCAGCGCCGTTTTTTTCTGCTATCTTCGCCATTTCAACAGCGTTTATATGCTCATCGTCAAATCCTTTTCTTATCTTGACCGTAACGGGCTTGTCCGAGTTTTCGGCCACGGCATATATCACCCTGCCCGCAAGTTCGGGATCGAGTGACAGCGCGGAACCTTCACCGTTTTTTACGATCTTAGGTGCAGGACAACCCATATTGATATCAAGTATATCGATATCTTTATAGTCATTGAGAACTTTTGCCATATTACCCATAATAAGCGGATCGCTGCCAAACAGCTGAATTGCCGAAGGTCTTTCCGCCGCATCTACATAAAGCATTTTTTTTGTGTTGGTATTGTTATGGCTTATCCCCTTTGCACTGACCATTTCAGAATATGCAAGCCCGCAGCCCATTTCTCGGCATATAATACGAAAAACCGCATCGGTTATACCCGCCATAGGTGCAAGAAATACATTATTTTCACATAATACACTGCCTATTTTCACACTTTCAGTCCCTTTCCGCCAAGTTTGAATACCTTGTACCATACACTCAGCGCGTTAAACAGCTGCCTTCTTTTCCTTGCCATACGGTCAATTTCAAGCTTGGCGCCAATGCTGTCATACTCCAGATCGTCTTCATCGGCAAAACATTCAAGAAAAACGTTGCCGTCCTCATAAAAACCGACCGACACCGTACCGCGCACTTTTTCGGCAAGGTAAACAACGATTTGTTTGATCTCTTTTTTTACATCGGGCGGCAGCATTGCGTATTCTTCATCATTGTAATAATGCTTTTGTTTATGAAAATTTGCCGCCGATAAAACACTTTTTTTCATAATAACATCTCCTTAAATATATTTGTTGTCCAAACCTCTTACACCTGCCTCGCCGCTTGATATATATACAAGTTCGCCCGACTTGTTTTTTATAACAAGTTCGCCGTTTTCCGATATATCAACGGCTTTGCCGATAATTTCTCTGCCGCGCGAAACAGCCTTGACTTCCCTACCCGTATTTATACACATATTTTTGTACTCGTCCCTTAGCGCACCAAACCCTTTATCCAAAAATACCGCATAGTACTTTTGAAAGTTTTTGACAAGTTCCTTTATAATAAAACTGCGTTTGTATTTTTTTCCGCTCTCGTTAAAAAGCGATGTCGCCTTATCCTTTATCTCGTCATCAAACTTCGTCTGATTTACATTTATGCCGATACCCGAAACAACAAAAATTATACGGTCTATCTCTGCCTGCATTTCCGTAAGTATGCCCGCAACTTTTCGGCCGTTTACTATAAGGTCATTCGGCCATTTTATCTTTACATCAAGTCCCGTTATATTTTTTAGCGTTTCAGCCGCAGCAATGCCGAAAACTAAGGTCATCTGCGATGTTTTTTCAATATCTATATCGGGGAAAAAAACCATACTCAGATAGATATTTTCTCCGTAAGGGCTTATCCAGGTGCGTCCGAGCCTGCCTTTTCCGTTTTCCTGCTTATTGCAGGTAACAATAAGAAATTCCCGACATCCCTCGACAGCCATTTTTTTTGCGGTGTTGTTTGTGGAATTAAGTATATCGCAAAAATAGATATTATCCGAAAAATCAAGTTCCCTTTCATTAAGGATATCGTTTTCGGTATCCAGCCTGTAACCGAGCCTGCTGACGGATTCTATGGCATAGCCTTCTTTTTTCAGTGAGGTTATCGCCTTCCATACAGCTGTACGGGAAACATTGAACATATCCGCAAGTTCTTGTCCCGATACATAATTATTTTTTTGTTTTAATACATTTAAAATTTCTTCTTTCATATTGCATACTCCCGTTACATTATCCACCTATTT
>CAMNCZ010000047.1 GCA_946534775.1 uncultured Eubacteriaceae bacterium | reverse complement strand
GATGGCCTGCCTTGACATCTATCAGGCTTTGACCGAGCCGCGCCCGTACAAGACCCCGATATCCCATAAAATGGCTATGGAAATAATGTATAAAATGGTCGAAAACAATGAAATAGATAAAAACATAGTTTACGATATAGACAAGGTTTTCGGAAATTAAAATTCCAAATTAAAATACCCCGCGGATATGAGCGGGGCATTTTGCTGTTTTAGTATGTTTTGTCGGATATTATTTTCTTTTTCTTTTTGTGGTGCTGCTGAGTGCATTATAGCAGAAAGCTGCAAGAAATGCTCCGAGAAGCGGGGCAACGATAAACAGCCATACCTGCGAGATCGCAAGCGCGCCGCCGTCACAGCCCGTAAGTGCCGAAACAAGCGCGGGGCCGAAACTTCTTGCCGGGTTTACGGATGTGCCTGTAAGCGGTAAGCCCAAAAGGTGCACAAGTGTAAGTGCAAAACCGATAACAAGACCCGCAACGCTGCTGTACTCTTCTTTGCTTGTTACGCCGCATATTGCAAGCACAAATACAAAGGTAAGCACAAGTTCCGCATCAAATGCGCCTACAGCGGTAATGCCCGTAGCCGATGCGGTGCCGAAACCGTTTGTACCCATACCAAGGTCGGCAATAGGTGTGCCTGCGCCAAGAAAAATGAAGTAAAGTACGATAGCGCCAAAGATAGCACCGAGGAACTGGCTGACAACATAGCCTGCAAATTCCTGCGGGGTAAGCTTTTTATTTATAAGCATAGCAAGTGAAACGGCGGGGTTGACGTGGCAGCCCGAAATATTGCCTATGGAATATGCCATAGCAACTATAACAAGGCCAAAAGCAATAGCTATGCCGACATAGCCTGCACCCAGACCGTTTGTTGCGGCAACACCGCAGCCAAAAGTAACCAATACGGCTGTGCCTATAAATTCAGCCAAACATTTTTTTCCCATAAATAGACCTCCCTATTTTTCCCGTAAAACTTAGTATTTTTTTTAGTATCCTTTTTTACGGTATATTTATACAGCCTTATTTTATCATATTTACGCAATGCAAGTATATTAATTATTGTTAAATTTTGGTTACAGTTATATTACAGCATTCATTTCATTTTTGCAAAGAAACTTTCGCTGCTTATGCCGCTTGGGCGGTTGAAACGGTGCAGAAAGAAAAGCCAGTCTATATTTTGGCGGTCTATGTAATTTATTTTTTCGGTACAGTCAAAAACGGCTTTGAAACCGTTTTTTCGCAGTATTTCGGCAGAAGTGTCGGAGTATATGCCGTATGGGTAAGCAAAAATATCCGTTTTGCCGACTTTCTCCATAGTTGTGTTAAATTTTTCCAGGTCATCGGTCAGCGCTTTTTCGTAAGTGTATTCATCTTCATTCTTGTTTTTGCCTGCGCCGCGGCGCTTTCCCTCAAGTCTGTGCATATCGTATGTATGACAGCCTATCTCGACAATACCGCTTTCTTTCAGTTTTTTTATCTCGTTGATATTAAGATAGGAGTAATCGAGGTTATGACAGTCGGGATTTTGTTGTTCTTCAAGCAGAGTGTATTTTTCCGCATAACTGCCGACAACGTTTACGACTGCTTTAAAACCGTACTTTTCAAGCAATGGATAGGCATATTCGCAAAAACTTTCAAAACCGTCATCAAAGGTGATAATTACGGGTTTGTCGGGCAGGGGAGTGCCGTTGTAGGCATAGTCCGTAAGCTGTTTTACGCTTATAGGGGTGTAGCCGTTATTGCTGAGATATCTCAGATCGTTTTCAAACTCGGATATATAAACATTGTATTTACCGCGAAGTGTGGGCTTTTTTGTGATGTTGTGATACATAATCACAGTCAGCGGTATCTTGTTATTAATGGATGTGGAACAGCTTACCGCAGCGCCGAAAGCGCCGAATATGTACGCACCTGCCGCAATAACGGCGGCTATAATAAGTCTGTATAAGGTCTTCATTATTTAGATCCCGTTTTTTTGATATAATATGCTTACACAAAAGTTTTTATGTTAAAAAAACTTGATATTTTGGTGTATAATGTTAAGTTTGTTTTGATTGACATATCAACTGTTTTATGATAAAATCAAAATGTATTCAAAACGAAAAACGCTGCATTTTTATAATGTACGCATTTAAGGGGGACAAAAAATGAAAAGATTTATTTGTGCATCGCTTGCGGCTTTTATGCTGTTTGGTTCAACGGTATTTGCGGATACGACTGCAAATGTTTACATCAACGATCAGCTTGTAAGCTACAGCGACCAGACACCTATTATTATTGACAGCCGTACTTATGTACCTATCCGCGATGTATTCGAGGCGGCGGGATTTGATGTTGACTGGGATGCCGAGACTAAAGCGGTAACGCTTTCAAACGATTATCACAATATTTTGTTATGCACACAGACGAACAGTATGCTTTCAATGGATACAAATTTCAAGTTGCGTTATAAAAAGCTTGAAAATCCCATACAGATAGTAAATAGCAGAACACTGCTTCCGCTGCGTGAAATACTTGAAAGCGCAAACTATTCACTTGACTGGGATGCCGAAACAAAGTCCGCAAAGGTTACGGATAACAACGATTACACTGTGCTTGATGCTCAGGCAGATAAGTTTGAACATCTTTTTGATGAAAACAAAACTTATAAGTTTGATGAATCAAAGCCTGCGGGCGAATTTACATCGGAAGAGTACGCTTTCCTTGACAATATGTTTACTGTACTTCAGGATATGCAGAAAGCGGGCGACAACTTAGGCGACCTTGAAAATGTCGATGAGATAACACCTGAGACTGCGGCACTTGTTTCAAAACTTGTAAAGGATTACACATCTAAGTTCTCGGCAGTTGAATGCCCCGAAAGTCTTGATGATATGGATAAGAAACTTCAGGATGTATTTGACGGTCTTGTTGAAAACGTGCTTGCATTGGCACAGTTCACACAGGATAACCCGGATGCAATGAGTGATGATTCTTTCGGTATGGTATTTGCGCTTCTTATCGGTGTTGCCGCACAGGCAAGCGAGGCTGTTGAACCGCTCAACAAGATATGCGAAGAAAGAAATATCGATATTAAGTCTGTTTTTGGTGACAAGTATTCAACAACAGACGGTATGTCATTATTTGATTTCTGACAATACGTTATTTACGGGCTGGTTTTTGCATCAGCCCGTTTTTAAAAAGAGGTGCTGAACTTATGAAAAAATTTATTTGTACAGTATTTGCGGCTGTTATGATGACATCTGCCGTTTATGCCGATGTAAATGTGGTTGTTGACGGTTCGCCTATACAATACAGCGACCAGACACCTGTTATTATAAATGAACGCACTTATATCCCGATAAGGGATGTATTTGAAAAACTTGGTTTTAAAGTGGATTGGAACGGAGAGAGCAAGTCTGTTGTTATTTCAAACGATTATTATATGACGGTGCTTATGACACAGACAAACAATATGATAGTTGCGGGCGCGGACCTTAATTTTACTTATAAAGAACTTGAAAATACGGTGCAGATAATAAACGGAAGGACAATGCTGCCGTTAAGAGAGATACTTGAATGTTCGGGCTATGAACTTGGCTGGGATGCGGAGACAAAATCCGCCATTGTGTCCGACCAAAATGATTATGCAGCGCTTAAAGCCACAAAAGCCGAGACCGAGGCGGCATTTTCCGATGAAAAGACAATAGACCATAAAGCCGTTTTAAACGAAAAGCTTTCGGATAAAAGCGAGCAGGAGCAGCGTTATTGCCTTGGGGTTGCTACCATTATCGCGCAGCTTGACTCTACAGACGGCGCAAAGGCTTTGTCGGAACTTAGCTGCCCGCGCAGTATGCAGCAGCAGGATAAAGAACTTAAAGAACTGTTCAGGGCGCTTAATAACGATAAAATGGCTTTTACGGTATTTAAAGGTCAAAATCCCGATGCCGCAAAGGAAAACGGGCTTATAAAACTGCTTGTTGACGATGCGGTGAAACGCACACAGAATAAGGCGTGGAGAGTGCTTGAAAGCCTGTAATGCCTATTTATCCAAAATAATTTTCCAGCTTTCGATAAGGCTTTCCAAATTGCAGGCCGCGTTTGCGGGGCTTGTGGATGGCAGTTGGATCGCATCCCTGCCGCAGTTTTGTTTTTGAAATTTATCAAACAGCCGTTTCGCGGTGCCGCCGTTGGCATATATCCGCTTGATACGGCTGTTTTTTAATACACGGTTTATATCTGTGGGCACAACGTTTTTTATGCTGCTGTCGCTTGAACCGATTATGTCACATTCCGAAATGACATCCCAAAGCGCGATTTGGTGTTTTAAAAGCAGGTCGGTCTTATCGGCGGTCGTGATAGGCAGTTCTTCGTTATACAGATTTGATATAACACGCCAGAAACGGTTTTGCGGATGTCCGTAGTAAAAATTGTTCTCCCGTGATTTTACAGATGGCAGGGTGCCGAGTATAAGTATTTGCGAATTTTTGTCAAATACAGGCAAAAAACCGTGTTTTATATGTACATATTCTTTCATTGTCTCATTCCTTTCGTTTACAGTATACCATAAAATACACGGCAAAAAAATATTTTTCAAAAATTTTCAAAATTTGGCTTGTCGCACTTGATAATTTTTGGGCTATGGTATATAATTAGGGAAATAAACTTTTTTAAATTTCTTTACGGAAGGTAAAACTTGGCATTGGGGGCTAAAATATGGCAATAGAAAAAGTTATTGATTGTGATGTGCTTATTATAGGTTCGGGTATCGGCGCTTTAAGCGTAGCGGGCAAGCTTTGCCGCGAGGGCAGAAAAATAACCGTTGTTACCAAGGGCCTTGAAAAATCGTGTAATTCGTCTTTGGCGCAGGGCGGTATATCCGTAGCGCTTTCAAAAGAGGACGATTATCACCTGCATTTTAAAGATACCATGGCGGCGGGCTGCTACCAGAATGACGAAGAAGCGGTTATGACACTTGTTTCAAAGGCGCCCGAGATAATCCGTGAATTTATAGATACGGGTATGAAATTCGATACCGATGAAAACGGCGAACTTCAATTCGGCCGCGAGGCTGCGCACAGCCTTAACCGCGTTATTCACGCGGGCGGCGACAAAACGGGTCTGCTTGTTGTGGAACAGCTTTTAAGAAATATCAACGATAACGTTACCATAATGCGCAATGAAATGGCGCTTGACCTCTGCGTTAAAGACGGAAAGTGCGCAGGCGTTGTAACAAGAGACCTTGACGGCAATTTAAAGCGCTATAAGGCTGATTATACCATACTTGCAACAGGCGGTATAGGTCAGCTTTATCCGTCAACTTCAAATGATACGACTATAACGGGTGACGGTATGGCGATGGCTTACCGTGCGGGCTGCGAACTTAAAAACCTTGAATTTATCCAGTTTCATCCGACTATGCTTACTATCGACGGCAATGCTTATGGCCTTGTATCCGAGGCAGTGCGTGGTGACGGCGGCATACTTATAAATGAAAACGGCGATAAAATTATGGAGGGTGTGCATCCGATGAAGGACCTTGCGCCCCGCGATGTGGTTGCGAGAGAGGTTTACGCGCATTATTTAAAGGGCGAGAAGATATATCTTGATATCTCGGCTATACACGATTTCAGGGATCGTTTCCCGACGGTTACGGAAATATGCGAATCTCATGGCGTAGATCTTTCCAAAAATCTTATACCCGTTGGTCCGGGCGCACATTTCCACATGGGCGGCGTGGCTGCAACTCCGCAGGGCATTACAAATGTTGAGGGATTGTTTGCGGTAGGCGAGGTTGCCTGTACGGGTGTTCACGGCGCTAACAGGCTGGCAAGCAACTCTTTGCTTGAGGGTATTGTTTTCGGTAAACTGCTTGCCGAACATATATTGGAGATAGACCGAAAAGCACCCGATTTTGTGTATGAAATGCCTGTGCATAAAGTGGGTAAACTGCCCGAAAAATCGGAAATTCAGCGTAAAATGATGGATTTTGTGGGTATAGTGCGCCATCGTTCGCAGATACACGAGATAATGGAGTGGTTCGCACAGTTTATGCCCGAGGGCTGTGATGTATTTGCACCGCTTGACCTTGAAAGCACCACAAACGAGCAGCAGGAAGTATACAATATGCTTACCGCGGGCTGGCTTATAGCAGATGCGGCAATGAAACGTCACGACAGTATCGGTGCGCATTATATAGTTGAATAAAAAATAAACAGGGACATTTTGGGTTTGTCCCTGTTTTTATATGCGATAAATCTTAGTGAAGCAATAAACTTATCATACCGTATTGACCGTGGGAATGTCCTATCTCCGACATCATAAACATCATACTTGACATAAATATTAAAAGATTTATGACGGTAATGATCGCTATAACGATAAGAACGGCTTGACAGAATGTTTTTTTGCTGGGGTTTACGTCTGAGCCGAAAGCCCATATAAAAATCATTACAATATTAACGCAGGGTATGCAGAATAATATAAGAAATGTTATCATCCAGTCGCCGAGCGTCATAGGAGGGTAGTTTTCATAATATTGGTTGTTGTTATCATATTGGTTGTTGTCATCGCTCATATTGTAGCTCTCCTATCTGAGTTTTATTGGTTTTTATTAGTGAATAAACCGAGTTTATAATATTGTTACGGTTGTAGTCAAGCGGTGCTTTCAGCGGGAAATACTTAAACATACGGTAAATATATACGCTGCAGCATATTACAAGGATAATGCCGAGAATACGCAGAAAAAGCCTTTTATCCGTTTGCTTTTTGTAATAGCGCTTATAGCAGAAAAAAATGCAGAACAATACTAAAAGCGGCATAACGGGCTGATACCAAAACGCAGTTTTAAAATCAAACTTCAAAAGCGCAATAACGCTTCTTGTGGTACCACAGGCAGGGCATGGCAGCCCCGTTATTATGCGCATCGGACAGCAGGTGCCGTAAATATGCGTAAGCACAGTACAGAACAAAAATGCCGCCAAAAGTCCGGGAAATATGTTTTTTATGTCCTTATTAAAAATTTTCATATCAGTGACTTTCCAATAACAAAGTATTATAGTAAACGACATTTAAAAATGTCCTTTACTATAA
Source organism: uncultured Eubacteriaceae bacterium (assembly GCA_946534775.1). Classification (GTDB taxonomy): domain Bacteria; phylum Bacillota; class Clostridia; order Lachnospirales; family CAG-274; genus RGIG4310. The sequence continues at coordinate 143 of CAMNCZ010000047.1, read as the reverse complement.
CCCTGCGGGGCATGCACACGACTGCGTACAAGGAATAAAGCCGCTTTGCGGCTCGCAGTAAACGACGTCATCGAACGAAGTGATGACTAGTCGGCGCAAGTAAACGCCCAAAGTCCAAAGACTTTTGTCGTTTACTATATTTA
>CAMNCZ010000046.1 GCA_946534775.1 uncultured Eubacteriaceae bacterium | reverse complement strand
TATAAAAATTTTTTCCGAAACGGAGTGTAAAAATGGATAATAAAACAAATCTTAAAACAATGCTTTTGCTGCATCTGATGATAGCGGGGTATTCGTGCAGCGGGATATTTACGAAACTTGCCGCGGGCGAAAGCTTTTTGAGTATAAAATTCTGCCTGTTTTACGGTATGGTCATACTGATACTTTTTCTGTACGCGATAGGCTGGCAGCAGATAATAAAGCGTGTGCCGCTGACTTTGGCATATTCCGCAAAGGCCGCAACGGTCGTGTGGGGTATGATATGGGGCGTAAGCATATTCCGCGACAAAATAACGGTACAAAACATTATCGGCGCGGTTATGATAATTGCGGGGATAGTACTGTATTTCAGAAGTGAGGGGGATAAAAATGTTTAAAGGCTGGCCTATGTTTCTGGGGGTATTTATAAGCAGCGTTTCTCAGGTAATGCTTAAAATATCCGCGGGCAAAAAGTACGAAAATAAATTAAGAGAATATCTTAATCCGCTTGTTATAGGCGGTTACGCGATATTTTTTGCCGCAACGCTTATGACTATACTCGCCTACCGCTATATCCCGCTCTCCTCGGGCGCCATAATCGAGGCCACGGGCTATATCTATATAACATTCTGGGGCATAACGATATTTAAAGAAAAAATAAATAAAGGCAAGATACTCGCTCTTGCCCTTATAATTGCGGGGATAGTTATTTATGCCTTGTGAGTTATTCCTCGCAGGCTTTAAGGTATATCGCGCACTCAATGCGCTTTCTCTGCATTTCGCAGCCTATTTCGTAGGGTGATATAAGGTCGCCGTGGGTGTTGTAGGAGTTTGCTGCGCAGCCGCCGCTGCAATAAAACCTTGCCCAACACTCTTTACAGGCCGGTTTGTTGTATACATTGCAGTTTTCAAAATCGCAGCGTACAGCTGTGTTTACAACGCCCGTATCGACGGTGCCCATCTTAAATTCGGGTCTGCCGACAAACTGGTGGCAGGGGTAAAGGTCGCCGCTTGGTGATACCGCAAGATACTCCGTGCCGCTGCCGCAGCCTACAAGGCGCTTTATAACGCAGGGTCCGCCCGTAAGGTCTATCATAAAGTGGAAGAAATTGAACCACTCGCCCTTTTCGCGGCGTTCTTTTATTTTTAAAGTAAGGTTTTCATATTCCTTGAAGATCGCGGGCAGATCCTCTTCTTGTATAGCGTAGTCCTCGCTGAGGTCCGCAACAACGGGCTCAACGGATATCTGCTTGAAGCCGAGGTCCGCAAGGTGCATAACATCCTCCGAAAAATCGAGGTTGTGGCGGGTGAAAGTGCCGCGCACATAGTAATCGGTCTGGTTGCGGCTGTCGGCAGCCTTTTGAAACTTTGGCACTATCGTGTCGTAGCTGCCCTGTCCGCCTGCACGCGGACGCATTTTATCGTTTATCTCCTTGCGGCCGTCAAGGCTTAAAACAAGGTTGTGCATATTTTTGTTTATATAATCAAGCTTTTCATCATCAAGCAAAATTCCGTTTGTCGTGATAGTGAAACGGAAGTTTTTGTTATGCTCCTTTTCAAGCGAACGCGCATATTCGACTATTTCTTTTACAACTCCGAAATTCAAAAGCGGTTCACCGCCGAAAAAGTCTATCTCAAGGTTTTTCCTTGCACCCGAGGACTTGATAAGCATATCTATGGCCTTTTTTCCGACTTGTGCACTCATAAGTTCGCGCTTGCCGTGGTACTCGCCCTCTTCTGCAAAGCAGTATTTGCATTTTAAGTTGCAGTCGTGCGCAATATGCAGACAAAGCGCCTTAACAACGGGCTCGCGCTTTTTTACAAACGGCACCACCGCCGAGTAGGTATCGGGCACAAAAAGCATACGGCTTTCCACCAACTCGTCAAGTTCCTTTACGGCATTTCTTATTTCGGCTTCGCTGTATTTTGAGGCAAGTTTTTCGACTATCCCGTCAACCGAAACCTCCCTGTAAAAATCAAGTATGTCATATACAAGCTCGTCAACGATATGCACCGCGCCGCTGTTTACATCAAGCACGATAAACATACCGTTTAAACTGTATTTATGTATCATTTAAATTTTCCTTTCAAAATTCCTTTCAAAATCTCTTTCAAAATTACTCAAATATAAAGGCTGACAAGTAAGTCAGCCTTCGCAAGTTTGATTATTTGTTTTCGCAAGCCTGGTTTGCAACTGTACAGCTTGTTTTGCAAGCTGACTGGCAAGATGTCTGGCATTCGCCGCAGCCGCCCTTTTCAACAGTATTCTGAAGAAGTTTTGTGTTTAAAGTTTTGATATGTGTCATAACGCGATTCCTCCTGTTTGTATTCATATTTATGTTTATTTTAACATATAATGCCACGCTTTACAAGAGTTTTTTTTGCTTTTGCGTATTTTTTAACAAAACGGCTTTATTTCTCAAAATTTAACATAACAAAAATAAATAATTTGTATGGTTTTAACAAAATTAAAAAAATCTTAAAAAATGTATTGACCCTCACACTATGTCAGCGTTTACAATAAAGTTACAAAAGAAAAGTTAAATGATTTTTTCATTTTAAACTTTTTACTCCTTCTCACAATAACAGAAACCGCCGAGTAGATCGGCGGTTTTTGTTATATCAAGCATTGTCACTTGTTTGTGTTGTTTCTGCCTTTGCAGGCTTTTTAGCGGGCTTTTGTGATTTCTTTTCCTTTAAAGCCGCTTTCTGCTCGTCTGTAAGCTCCTTTTTCTGTGCTCTCTTTTCCTTTAAAGCGGCCTTTTCCTCGTCTGTAAGTTCCTTTTTCTGCGCTTTCTTTTCCTTTAAAGCGGCTTTTTCTTCATCGGTTAGTTCGGCCTTAGCCTTTTTATCGGCTTTCTTTTCAAGAAAAGCCGCTTTTTCCTCATCCGTCATAGCATCAAATTTTGCTTTGAGTGCTGCCTTTTCCTCGTCGGTAAGCTGTTTTTTCTCGCGGCGCTGCTTTTTCACTTCTGTCTGTGCCGCAGGTGTTGCACCCGTTACCGCATCTTCCGCAAATACAGCCACACCAAGTGAGGATGTCATCATTGCCGTTACTACAGCCGTAAATAATAATTTTTTCATAAATATCGTCTCCTTTGCTTTTTAATAATGACCCTAATGCCATTTTTGAAACCAAGGAAACGCAGAGAGAAGGACCGGCTTTGCAGCCGCAGCGTTTCCTTGTTTTCAATTGCTATATTACAGCATCAAAATTAGAAAGTAATTAGAAACGCCTTAATTTTAAATTATTTTACGGCCAGAATTCTAATCAAAGTTTTTTGATAAGATCCACCATTTCTATCGCACCAACCGCTACATCATAGCCTTTATTGCCCGCTTTTGTGCCTGCACGCTCTATCGCCTGTTCGATATTGTCGGTAGTCAGCACGCCGAACATAACGGGTACGCCGCTTGAAAGAGAGGCCTGAGCGATCCCCTTTGAAACCTCGGCGCATACATAATCGTAATGGTCGGTAGAACCCTTTATCACCGCACCCAATGCAATTACCGCGTCATACTTGCCGCTTGAAGCCATTTTCTGCGCAATAAGCGGTATTTCAAAAGAACCGGGTACCCACGCAACGCTTACATCATCGCTTTCCGCCCCGTGGCGTATCAGCGCATCCATAGCGCCCTCCAGCAGCTTGCCTGTGATAAATTCGTTAAAACGGCCCGCCACTATACCGAATTTCATTCCTTTGCCTATAAGTTTTCCTTCCAGAGTTTTCATAGATGATCTTCCTTTCTTAAATAAATATTAGACCTCCTCGGAAACTTACGAAGCACCATCTTCCTTGTCTCTTTTGCCCTGTGCTTTGTGTCTTTCCCTTGCATTACATTACATAGTAGTGCGGCGGTCAAGACACTTTGCACAGAACAAAATATCCTGCGGAATCCGGCACTTCTCCGGTTTCCGAGGAGGTCTATTTTCACACATTCTCCAGTATATGATGCATTTTTTCTTTTTTGGTTTTCATATACAGATCGGCCTCGTGACCGTGTCTGACCTCTATCGGTATACGCTCGGCTATTTCTATGCCGTTTTTTTCAAGCGAGGTTATTTTGTCGGGGTTGTTTGTCATAAGCCGCAGTTTTTTTATGCCGAGATCCCGCAAAATAGCGGCTGCGGCACCGTAACTGCGCATATCTTCGGGGAAACCCAGCGCAATATTGGCCTCCACCGTGTCCATACCGTTTTCCTGCAAATTATATGCCTTTATTTTGTTTAAAATGCCGATACCGCGGCCTTCCTGGCGCATATAGACAAGTGCGCCGCGGCCCTCTCCGGCAATTTTTTCAAGCGCCTTTTTAAGCTGATTGCCGCAGTCGCAGCGCCTTGACCCGAAAACATCACCCGTCATACATTCCGAGTGTACGCGCACAAGAACGGGAGTTTTTGCATCAAAATCACCCATTGTCAGCGCAATATGTTCCTTGCCGCTTACCTTGTCCAAATAGCCTTTTATGGTAAAATTGCCGTATTCGGTAGGCAGGGAGGCACTGCTCACATTTTCGATCGGATACTCTTTTTCGGAGATATAATTTGCAAGCTGTCCCACGTTTATGATTTTAAGACCGTGTTTTTTCGCAAATTCAAAAAGTTCGGGCAATCGCGCCATCGTACCGTCCCGAGACATTATCTCACAGCAGATCCCTATCGGCTTAAACCCCGCAAGCCTTGCAAGGTCCACGGTCGCCTCGGTATGCCCGCGCCTTACAAGCACACCGCCCTCACGCGCAAGCAGAGGAAAAACGTGACCCGGACGTCTGAAATCCTCGGGTCTCGCCTCATCCTCCGTCATTTTTTTTATGGTATACGCGCGCTCAAAGGCGGAAATGCCCGTTGTGGTATCTATATGATCCACCGATACCGTAAAGGCGGTGGAGTGATTGTCGGTGTTGTTTTCCACCATCTGTCCCATACCCAGTTTATCGAGTATTTCGGCCGATGCGGGCGTGCATATAAGCCCCTTTGCGTGGGTCGCGATAAAATTTATCGCCTCGCCCGTCACCGTTTCCGCGGGCATTATCAGATCCCCCTCGTTTTCCCTGTCCTCGTCGTCGGAAACAACTATCATTTCGCCCCGTTTAAGGGCCTCCAAAGCTTCTTCTACAGTGTTAAAATCAAACATAATCAAAACCCGCACTTTCTTAAAAAATCCATATCAACTTTACTCTCGTTTTTTTGTGTGATACCCAGCAGTTTTTCGACATAGCCCGCTATTATATCGGTTTCGATATTGACCGTGCAGCCTGCCTTTTTTGCGGCCAGATCGGTCTGCTTTTGGGTATGCGGTATCACCGACACCGAAAAACACTTTTCATCGATGTGACATACCGTAAGGCTGATGCCGTCTATCGTCACCGAGCCTTTGTTTATGATGTATCTTAAAATTTTTTCGTCGGCGGCTATAGTGTAAATTACAGCTATACCGTCGTTTTTTATATCCGATATCACGCCCGTGCCGTCAATATGGCCGCTGACGATATGTCCGCCGAAACGGCCGTTTGCGGGCATTGCGCGTTCAAGATTGACCAAGTCGCCTTTTTTAAGGCTGCCCAGATTTGTGCAGCGCAGACTTTCGGGCATCACATCTACCGTAAAACTGTCCGCCGTAAACTCCGTAACGGTCAGGCAGGCACCGTTTACGCTGATGCTGTCACCGATATTTACATCCGCAAGCACCTTTTTCGCCCGTATTTTAAAGCGTGTGCCGGGCGTTTCCACCACACCCGTTTCTTCAATTATCCCCGTGAACATTTTTCCTCACCTCCGCCTCAAACACAAAATCCGTGCCGCATTGTCGCACGGAAACATTTTCAAGCTCCACGCAGTCGGGAATATGCCTGTATCCCGCACCCTCAACGGGCGTTTTCGCATCCCTGCCGCCTATTATCATCGGCGCCGTGTATACGATAGCTTTATCCGCAAGGCCGCTTTCAAGCAGGGCAAAATTCAGCGTGCCCCCGCCCTCGCACAAGATACCGTTTATGCCCGAAGCGCCGAGTTTTTGCATTAGAAAATTCAAATCGACTTTCCCGTTTGATTCGGGCGTGACAATAACTTTTACACCCTTTTCCTCAAGCTTCGCTATCTTGTCGTTATCGCCCGAAACCGTTGCAACAATGCATTTTTTATCCGTACCGATAACTTTTGCGTCAAGCGGTATTTTCAGCCCGCTGTCACAGATAATACGATAAGGGCTGCGGCCGCCGTCTATGCGGCAGGTAAGGTACGGATCATCGGCAAGCACGGTATTTATGCCCGTCATAATGCCTATATATCTGTTTCGCAGCGCCTGCACCTCCGCGCGGCTCTCTTCGCAGCTTATCCACTTGCTTTCGCCCGTGTGACATGCAATTTTGCCGTCAAGCGACATAGCCCATTTAAGCACGATATATGGCAGCCCCGTTGTGATATGCTTTAAAAACGGAGCATTTATGCGCCTGCACTCCGCTTCCAGCACACCCGTTTCCACCTCTATGCCCGCATTTTTCAGTATTTCGGCGCCCTTTCCCGCGACCCTTGGGTTGGGGTCCGTCAGGCCGATATAAACTTTTTTGATGCCGTGCTTCACTATCGCGTTCGCGCAGGGCGGTGTTTTGCCGTAATGCGCGCAAGGTTCAAGCGTTACATACATTTCTGCGCCCTCGGCACTTTCCGTAAGCGAGGAAAAAGCGTTTACCTCGGCGTGCGCTTCACCGAATTTTTTGTGCCAACCCTCGCCTGCTATTCTGCCGTCTTTTACAATGACCGCACCCACAAGCGGGTTCGGATCGACTGCGCCCGCACCCCGCGCCGCCAATTCAAGTGCCCGCCGCATAAATCTGTTTTTCTCATAATTTTCCATAAAAAAAGCCCCCAAAATATTTCGGGGACCGCAAATTCACATATAAATACAAATATATAATACCATATCAATACGCAAAAAACTTATCTTCTCTCATCCAGACTTTACTGTCGGCCTTGGAATTTCACCAAATCCTGCCTTTCGGCTCGCGGGCTTTACCGCCGGTACGGAGTTTCACCTAAAAACGAAATTTTCGTTGTCCCCGAAGATACAATATTAACTTATAAATTGATTATATCATCTTTTTTCGGTTTGTCAATACTAAATTACAAAAGGCTTGGTTATTGAATGAGTTAAGTATTTGTGAACAAAACCTATTGTAATGACGAATTGGAATTTATGTTAGTAATCGACTTGTGTTGCGTGGGCAGGCGCAGGCGGGCTTTTAGAAAGCCCTAAACCCTTCCACCGTCTGC
>CAMNCZ010000045.1 GCA_946534775.1 uncultured Eubacteriaceae bacterium | reverse complement strand
ATAAATCGATTTTGTCAATAGATTTGAAAATGATTTTCAAATTTTCTAACAAACTAAGGAAGTGAGGGGTTTGCACCTGCCCGCATAACGTAAGTCGATCAGTAAGGTAATGATAATTTCCACTGCAAAAAATGGGGAAACTCAAAATACAATTCTTTTGACACATAAATAAATATATGCTATAATCTAAGTATAATATTTGGAAAGGGGTTTTTCAATATGGCATATCAAATTACAAAAACACATCCCGAGCTTGAGCCGTTTGCGGGCGATATAGAACTGCGTATGCAGCGTTATTACGGCAAGCGTGCGCAGCTTTTAAGCGGCGGACACGCTACGCTTAAAGAGTTTGCGAATGCGCACAATTATTTCGGCTTTCATAAGGAGAAAAAAGGCTGGGTCTACAGGGAATGGGCGCCGGGTGCGGACCAACTGTTTTTAACGGGCGATTTTAACGGCTGGCAGTGGATAGATAACCCAATGGAGAAAAAGGATAACGGCGTTTGGGAACTGCATCTTTCCGACGAACTTATCCAAAAGGGCAGCAAGGTAATGACCATTGTCAAAAACGGGGACAACCTTACGCAGCATCTGCCGCTTTATACCCGCCGTGCGGTGCAGGACTGGGTAAACCAAAGCTGGTGCTGCGAGGTATGGGACGACCTTAAACCCTATAAATGGACGGATAAAAACTTTAAATGCGACGAGCCGCCCATTATTTACGAGGCGCATGTTGGTATGGCAAGCGAGGACTATAAAATAGCCACTTATGTGGAATTTGCCGATAATATCCTGCCGCATATCAAGGACGGCGGCTATAATACCGTTCAGCTTATGGCGGTTATGGAGCATCCGTATTACGGTTCTTTCGGCTACCAGGTAAGCAATTTCTTTGCCGCTTCAAGCCGCTTCGGCACGCCCGACGAGCTTAAATATCTTGTAAACAAGGCACATAATATGGGTATCCGCGTATTGCTTGATGTTGTACATTCGCACGCGGTAGCCAACACGCTTGAGGGTATAAACCTGTTTGACGGTACGGACTATCAGTTCTTCCACTCGGGCGGCAAGGGCGATCACCCCGCGTGGGGCACAAAGTGCTTTAATTACGACAAGCCCGAAGTGCTGCATTTTCTTTTGAGCAACCTTAAATTCTGGATGGAAGAATTCCACTTTGACGGTTTCCGCTTTGACGGCGTTACATCAATGCTTTATAACGACCACGCACTCGGTTCAAACTTTAACAGCCTTGATATGTATTTTTCTATGAATACCGATATTGAGGCCGTCAACTACTTACAGCTTGCAAACGAGCTGATCCACTCCATCAATCCCAACGCCATAACCATTGCGGAGGATATGTCGGGTATGCCGGGTATGTGCGACCCGATAGACGACGGCGGTATCGGCTTTAACTACCGCCTTGGTATGGGTCTGCCCGACCTTTGGATAAAACTTTGCAAGGAATTCAGGGACGAGGACTGGAACCTTGACTGGATATGGCACGAGATGACATTTCGCAATGCGCCGACTATCGCTTATGCGGAAAGCCACGATCAGGCGCTTGTGGGCGACAAGACCATTATTTTCTGGCTCGCGGATGCCGCAATGTACACCGATATGAACAAGGACTGCCACAACCCGACTATCGACCGCGCTATTGCACTGCATAAAATGATAAGGCTTATAACTATGGCGGCAGGCGGCACGGGCTATCTTAACTTTATGGGCAACGAGTTCGGACATCCCGAATGGATCGACTTCCCGCGTGAGGGCAACGGCAGCAGTTTCCATTACTGCCGCAGACAGTGGAGCTTGCTTAACAACAACTCGCTTAAATATCAGTGTCTTAACGATTTTGACCACGATATGATAGCAGTTGCAAAAAAGTATAAAATTTTTGACCAGATCTGGCCCGACCTTAAATGGATGCACTGCGATGACCACGTTATTGCATTTGAGCGCGGCGGACTGGTATTTGTATTTAATTTCAGCCCGACAGAGTGCTACAACGGCTATCCTATCCCCGTAAGCAGGGGTGTCGATCATCAGGTGCTTTTCACAACGGATGACTGGCGCTACAACGGTTTCGGCACGATACACCACGACCGCCTCAGCGCATGGACACCGGGTATGGAAGGCAATCATATTCAGGTATTTATGCCGCCGAGAACGGCGATAGTGCTTGCACCCGTGGATATGCTTGAAGAAGAAAACAAAGATAAGAAATAAAAAATTTTCAAGGGGCGGTGATATCGCCCCTTTTTATGGAAAAGAAAGCAAGGCAGAATTATGGATACGGCAAAAAAAAGAATAATATATTTCGGGGCGATAATTGCTGCGCTTATATATATTTTTGCGGGCAATCGCCTTAATTACAAAAAAATACATCTTGAGGGTGCAGCGGGCGGCGGCACAACGATAAGCGGCGTTGTTACCGAGGTATCGGGCAAGGAGATATACAGCACCGAGGCCTATCTGCATGAGGGCGAGGCCACCAACTTTACCGCAAGGACCAAAAACGGCGAGGTAAAGGCGGTGCAGTATGCCGATGTTTACGACCAGGTGGATTATAAAACCGTTGAAGTGGGTGACAGAGTCGTCCTTAACTCGTATATTGAGGATTCCTATACCTTTGCGGGCTATGACCGAAGCGCCGTGCTGCTTACCGCGATACTGCTGTTTTTTGCCTGCCTTATAATTTTTGGCGGCGTAAAGGGTGTGAATACCATACTTGCGCTTATGCTTACGGGCGGTTTTGTGTTTGCGGTGTTTCTGCCTGCGGTGCTTGCGGGCAAAAACATCTATTTTTGGACATTTACGACCTGCGTTATGTCCATTGCCACAACTATGGTGATAGTACACGGTGTTTCCAAAAAGACCCTGGGCGCTATAATCGGCTGTATAAGCGGTGTGGCTCTTTGCGCCGTGCTTATGCTTATAATGATACACGCCGCAAAACTCAGCGGTATGGTGGATGAATGTTATTACTATCTTTCTATACTCGATATCGATTTTACTATCGATTTAAAGGCGGTCGTTTTTGCGGGCGTGCTTATAGGTGCGCTGGGCGCGGTAATGGATGTATCCATATCCATTGCCACCTCGCTTTGGGAGATAAAAGAAAAGGGCGTTGATATGGATGTATCGGACTACTTCCGTTCCTGCCTCAATATCGGCCGCGACATAATGGGCACTATGACAAATACGCTGATACTTGCGTATATAGGCACCTGCCTTGCGGAAGTGCTGCTGCTTTACGCAAACAATTACAATCTGCTTGAACTGGTCAACCGCGAAGTGGTGGTAACGCAGATAATACAGTCGCTTATAGGCAGCACGGGCCTTTTGTTTACAATACCGTTTACGGGGCTTGTGTGCGGTGTGCTTTTTTATGATAAATACGCTTTCCCCGAGGATACGGGTGAAGAATTTATGCCTTATGTAAAAAAGAAAAACGAAGATAAATCGGAGAAATAAAATGTATGACAATAAAGCTTTTATGAAAAAACTGGCGGCCCTTGCGGTGCCGATAATGCTTAACGAAATACTTAATTCATCGGTAAATCTGCTTGATACTTTTATGATAGGCAAGCTTGGCGAGGCGCCTGTTGCGGCGGTGGGGCTTGCAAACCAGATATTCTTTTTGTTTATAGTGGTGTGCTTTGGCGTAAACAGCGGCAGCCAGATATTTATGGGGCAGTTTTACGGCAAAGGCGACAGCAGCGGCATACATAAATGTATGGGGACCACCTTTGTGCTGTCGGTGGTGCTTTCGCTGATATTTCAGCTGGCGGCATTTGCCATACCCGATAAATTGATGGCCATATATTCAAAAGACCCCGAAGTTATCGCGCTTGGTGTCGATTATCTTCGCATAGTGGCCTTTTCCTATATACTCTCGGCGCTTACGGTGCTTATAAATGCCTCCCTTAAATCCACGGGACAGGTGCTGCAGCCGACATTTACAACATTTATATCGCTTGTATGCAATTTTGTTTTCAACCTTATTTTTATATACGGGCTGAAAATGGGGGTAAAGGGCGCCGCTGTCGCAACACTCGGCGCAAGAAGCATAGAACTGGGTACGGTGATCTTACTGGTGTACGCAAAAAAATATATCGTTGCGGCACGGCCCGATGCCTACTTTAAAAGCATTGACAAAGCATTTTTGAAACACTTTTTTATAGTGGTGATACCCGTTATACTTAACGAGTTGATGTGGGCGCTTGGCACCACAATATACAATGTGGCCTATAAATACAGCGGCACCGTGGCTCAGGCGGCGGTGCAGATATCGGGCACGGTACAAAATGAATTTATGGTGGCGGGCATCGCGATAGGTTCCGCCTGCGGCATTATGATAGCAAACGCACTTGGTGCAGATGATAAGGAACGCGCGATATACTATTCACGCAAGTCAATGACTATGAGCCTTGTTTTCAGCACGATAGCGGGTATTTGCCTTGCGCTTGCCGCACCATATATAGCGGGCTTTTTTGATGTTACCGACGAGGCAAGGCGGTATGCAAGGATAATGATGTACATAATTTCGCTTGGCATTTATATAAAGACACTTAACTTTATTACGGTTGTCGGTGTTTTAAGAAACGGCGGCGATACGCGCTTTTGCCTTATCGCAGATGCGGCAACGGTGTGGTTTGTTGGTGTGCCGATGGCGTTTCTCGGCTCGGCCGTGCTGCATTTGCCTATATATATCACTTTTGCCATGGTCTATATGGAAGAGGTGGTAAAACTGTTTTTGACAGTGCCGCGCGTGCTTAAAAACAAATGGATAAATACGCTTGTAGAATAAAAATACGCAGGGCAGGCCTCGGATCGTGGCGGTTTCCATAATAATTTGTTCACAAACAGCCGTTAAATTAATAAAAAATTAAAAAAACGGTTAACAAATTGTAAACAACCCCACAAAATCGTTGCGTATATGCATATAATAATGGCGTAAATACCATTGAAATATTTTGAAAAATTAACAAAATATTAATCGGGAATTTAAATATGACCAAAAACACACTTTTTGTATTTTATTGAATACAATTTGTTTTGTGATTAATATACTTATAAATGTGTTGATGTTTAGGGATTTATTGTGCATATCTTACATTTGCTAATATTTCATTAATAATTCTTAATATAATTAAAGAAATATTAAAAAAACACTTGCATTTTGTGAACTAATTATGTATAATGTAATTACAACAAAACAAAACATAATTAAAAAAATTAAAGGAGGAAAAAATTATGTTAAAGAATTTACAGGCTAAGTTAAAAGATCAGAAAGGTTTCTCATTAGTAGAACTTATCGTTGTTATCGCTATCATGGTTATCCTTATCGCTATGTTAGTACCCAACGTTGTAGGTTACATCAAGAAAGCTACATGGGCTACAGAGCAGAACGGTGCTTCTACAGTATTCTCGGCAGCTCAGACTTATGCAACAGACTGCTACACAAAGGGTTCTTGGACAGGCGCTGCATCGATCGACCAGAGCGTTCTTGTAACAGAGAAGCTTCTTACTAAGACTCCTAACATCAGCTACACTATCTACACAACATGCGAAAAGAATACTCCTGCTATCAGCTATGTACAGTGGTCTTCTTCAAACGCTCCTGATGGTGTAATTCCTCAGTATCCTCTTGCAAAATAATTTAAGATTATTTACGCAAGCAAGCTTGTTATTTAAAATAAACTCAAGACCTGCATTTTCGGATGCAGGTCTTTTATTTTATTTCCAACTTACGATCTCTCCGCATCGGACACGGTACAAAACATAGTCCGAAACACAAGTTATCCCGCAGACACAAAAAATTAACAAATTGTAAACACGTTCACAAACTATCGCACATATACTACTATTTTATCGATTAAGCATTTGATATAATTAATAACTTATTAAAGGTGAAAGTAAAAACATACAACTTTTCGCTTGTTTGCAATTCTTATATTTTCCAAAATTATACATTTTGATAATCAACTGTGCTTTTTTAGATGGCGGTTTTGTTCATAATGCCCCTTGCTTAATTATATGTTAATAATTTTTAACATAATTAAAGAAATCTTAAAAAAAAGCTTGCATTTTGTGAACAAACTATGTATAATGTAATTACAACAAAACAAAACATACTAAAAACAAGGAGGCAATTTATTATGTTAAAGAATTTACAGGCTAAGTTAAAAGATCAGAAAGGTTTCTCATTAGTAGAACTTATCGTTGTTATCGCTATCATGGTTATCCTTATCGCTATGTTAGTACCCAACGTTGTAGGTTACATCAAGAAAGCTACATGGGCTACAGAGCAGAACGGTGCTTCTACAGTATTCTCGGCAGCTCAGACTTATGCAACAGACTGCTACACAAAGGGTTCTTGGACAGGCGCTGCATCGATCGACCAGAGCGTTCTTGTAACAGAGAAGCTTCTTACTAAGACTCCTAACATCAGCTACACTATCTACACAACATGCGAAAAGAATACTCCTGCTATCAGCTATGTACAGTGGTCTTCTTCAAACGCTCCTGATGGTGTAATTCCTCAGTATCCTGTTGCTAAATAATTTAGCTGTATAATCGAACGTGTTTATTGACACTGAAATTTAACACAAAGGGTTGGTGTTTAACAACACCAACCCTTTTTCTTTTGCTTATGGGGTGGGAAAATGCAGCAAATCAAAAATAAAAAAATACCTACGGAATACGCAGCATCTTTTTTTGTGCCGATGCTTTTTCTTGTTATCGCATTTGCGGCGGCAGGCGTGTTTCCGTTTGGCAGGTTCTCTATGGTCGCCTCCGATCTGCGCGAGCAGTTTCTTCCGCTTACGGGCGCTATTGCAGATAATTTGACCAAAAACGGCAATATCTTTTTCAGCTTTGACAGCAGTTTCGGCATAGACCTTTTTTTATGGGCCATACCCATTATGCCCGATCCGCTGAACGCCCTGTTTCTGATCATTCCCAAAGAATATTATCAAGAAGTTTTTTTGTTTACATATATAATTAAAATAGGCCTTACAGGGCTTTTTTCCTGCGTTTATTTCAGACATTCAACGCTTTTTAAAGACAGCGGCGAAAAACTGTCCGCCATTGCAGTCACGGCGCTTTCGGTAATGTATGCGCTTTGTATGTTCAGCATAACATACAGTCTGTTGGTGTTTATGGTGGAAACTATCCTTACATTCCCGCTGTGCCTTTTGGGTGTTGAATACATAACCGAAAAAAAGCGCCCCGCGGCTTTTATATTCGTATATTTTTTGTGTGCCTTAAACGGCTTTTACTACGCTTTTTTCACGGGTACGGGCAGTTTTATTTATCTGGTCTACTATATAATAATGCGCAGAAAAAGCGTAAAAGAGTTTTTTGTATCGACAATTATGCTTTGCTTTGCTGCGGGTGTAAGCGTTTGTATGAGCGGATT